>JBBITV010000117.1:0-9919 GCA_037440585.1 Chloroflexota bacterium | reverse complement strand
CGAGTTCGCCCGGCACAAGGTCCTCGACCTGGTGGGCGACCTCGCGCTCCTGGGACGAGGCGTGGTTGAACCAGCCCAGGGTCGTGTCGTTGTCGTGGGTGCCGGTGTAGACGATATAGTTGCGCTCAAAGTTGTGGGGCAGGAAACCCGGAACCCGTGCCCGCTCATCTGAGGTGAAGGCGAATTGCAGGATTTTCATCCCTGGAAAGCCGAAGCGCTCACGCAACGCGATGACCTCCGGGGTGATCACTCCCAGGTCTTCGGCAATGATCGGCAGTTTGCCCAGGGCCTTCTCCAAGGCGATGAAAAGGTCGGCGCCAGGGCCTTTGACCCACCGGCCGTTGATGGCCGTGTTCTCGTGGGCCGGGACTTCCCAATAGGCCTCGAAGCCACGGAAGTGATCGACCCGGACGATATCGACCACGGTAAAAGTCGCCCGAAACCGCTCGATCCACCAGGCATAGCCGTCCTGAGCCATGCGATCCCAGCGATAATGAGGGTTGCCCCAAAGCTGTCCGGTTGGGCTGAAGTAGTCTGGCGGCACCCCAGCGACGACCGTCGGGTGGCCATCCTGGTCGAGCTCAAAGAGGTGGGGATTGGCCCAAACGTCGGCGCTATCGTAGGCGACGAAGATGGGTATGTCGCCGATGATGCGGATGCGGCGAGCGTTGGCATAGGCTTTCAGTGCCAGCCACTGGGCAAAGAAAAGGTGCTGCACGAACTTGTGGAATTCGACCTGGCCGGCCAGGGTCCGAGCCCAGCGGGCCAATACCGGCGGCTGGCGGGTCGCGATGTCGCGCTCCCATTCACCCCAACTTACCCCAGCGTGGGCCTCTTTCAGGGACATGAATAGGGCAAAGTCGTCTAGCCAGGCGCGGTTCGCCTGGCAGAATGATTTAAATGTCTTGCGCTGGGCCGGGGTAGCAGCCGCCTGGAAGTTCTCGAAAGCGCGTTTCAAGAGGGCCAGCTTGTAGCTGATCACCGGGCCGTAGTTGACCTTGAATTCCGGGAACGCAGGGACATGTTCCAGGTCGTCTGGCGCCAGCAAACCGTCGGCGGCCAGGGTTTCCGGGCTGATGAGCAACGGATTGCCGGCGAAGGCCGAGAACGACTGATAGGGCGAATCGCCGTAACCGGTTGGGCCGAGGGGGAGAACCTGCCACAAACTCTGGCCGCTCTTTTCCAGGAAATCTACAAACCGGTACGCTTCTCGACCCAGATCACCGATGCCGAATGGGCCAGGGAGGGAAGTGGGATGCAACAGGATGCCGCTGGCGCGGGGGAAGATCATAGGATGCCTCCATACCTTAACTTGACTCTCGCTACGTGTGCTTTATAATCCCCGGTATGCCGGATCCAAGACTTGTTCTCGCCTCCACCTCGCCCCGCCGGCGCGATTTGCTGGCGCTTTTGGGCATTCCTTTCGAGGTGGCCTCGCCCGAAGTGCCAGAAACGCCGGGGCTGGGCGAATCGCCCTCAAACGTGGTGCAACGGCTGAGCCTGGCCAAAGCCCGGGCGTACGCCGGAGACTCCCCTGACGCGGCGGTGATCGCGGCCGACACGATTGTCGTCCTCGACGACCGAATCCTGGGAAAACCGGTAGATGCCGCCGACGCGGCCCGGATGCTGAGAGAGCTGCGCGGCCGGGCACACCAGGTATTCAGTGGGGTGGCGGTCGTCGCGGCGGACCTCGAAGAGTCGGCCGTCATCGAAACTGTGGTCTGGATGCGCGACTATTCCGACGCTGAGATTGAGCGTTACGTGCAGAGCGGCGACCCCCTGGACAAGGCTGGCGCCTATGCCATTCAGCACGCTGCCTTTCATCCCGTGGCCCGCATCGAAGGCTGCCCACTCAACGTGATGGGACTACCGCTATGCCACATCGACCGGATGCTGCGCCGCTTAGCTTTGCTCCAAGCTGCGTCACCCCTGGAGGCATGTCACCCTCCGTTTTTCTGTGCACTTGCCAAAACGACGAACGCCCAACGACGAACGACGAACCGCTAATGACCAGAGTTGGTCGTTGGTCGTTCGTCGTTCGTTTCTTTGCCGTTGTCGGCCCCATAGGCGCCCGACTCGAGCTTCGTGAGGTATTCGTCCACCAGCGGCTTGATTTGTTCCCACTCCTTGCGGCGCTTGACGTTGAACTTCTGGCGCTGGCTGACCGTCGTCGGGTCTTTCAATTGACCTTTGGCGATGCGGATTTTCAGGGTGCCGTCGCTGTCACGAATCACGCCGATTTGAAATGCCCAGCCCATGCCAAGCATGACGATCTGGCTGTCTACCCAGGTTGAGCTGAAGTCTCTTTCTGCCATACGAACTGGCTCCTTCTGTTACTGGAGATGACGGCCCATTATACCGGGGTGGTTGGGAACTGTCAAGGGTCAATTACCCGTAACCGATGACGCCTGCGGCTGCCAGGGTTGCCATCTCTGTGTCGTCATAGCCCAACTCGCGGAGGATGGCCGCGGTGTGCTCGCCGAGGCGGGGCGCGGTGCCGCTGTCGCCAGGGTCCCCGAAGCGCAGGGGGTGGCCCAGCCGGAAGAACGGCTGGCCGCCCGCGTTCGTCTCCACGATCATCCCCCGGTGACGTACCTGGGGATCGGACAGCGCCTCATTCAGCGACTGCACCGGCTCGCAACAACAATCCACGTCGCGCAACAGGGCCACCCACTCGTCACGGGTGCGGCTGGCGAACAGGGCGCGTACCTCGGCATGGGTTGCCGGAGTTTCCGCATAGTGGAGGGGCAGCAGGTCTTCGCGACCGGTCGCCTGGCAGAAGGCGGTCCAGAACTTGGGCTCGAGTGCACCCAGGCTCATGTAATGGCCATCTCGGGTCTGATAGATGTTGTAGCAAGGGTATTTTCCGGTCAGTGGAAGCTTGCCCCGTTCGCCGCGCTCACCAGCGGCAAATTCGGCGGCTGTCATAACCAACCAGGACATGGCGCTGTCCAACATCCCAATGTCCAGGTAGCTGCCCTCGCCAGTTCTCTCAGCATCGCGCAGCGCTGCCAGGATTGCGACGGCGGCATACATAGCAGAACTCAAATCGGCAATCTGCACTGCCGGCACCGATGGGGCGCCATCTGCCTGGCCGGTTAGCCCAAGGATGCCGGACCGGGCGAGGTAGTTCAAGTCGTGGCCGGCGCGATCGCGGTCCGGGCCATCCTGGCCGTAGCCTGATATGGCGCAGTAGACGATGCGCGGGTTGACCTGCCGGACTGCCTCGTACCCGACGCCCAGGCGGTCGACGGTGCCGGGTCGAAAACTCTCCAGAATCACATCGACTTTTGCTGCCAGCTTGAGGAAGATTTTACGGCCCTCCTCGGTCTTGAGGTTGAGGGCCAGGCTCTTCTTGCCGGGATTTAACGCCAGGAAGTACGCACCGTCGTCCCCGACAAATGGCGCCATGAATCGCGCGTAGTCACCGCCAGCCACGTCCTCGACCTTGATGACTTCTGCACCCAGGTCGGCCAGGAGGAGGGTGCAAAAGGGGCCGGGCAGCAGGCGGGATAGGTCAAGGATGCGGATGCCGTGTAGGGGCTGCATCGTCACCAGAGTTCCTTTCTTGGCCACAGATTAACACAGATGCACACAGATTTATTTCGAGTCAGCACGTTGGGCAAAATCATACTATGATAGCATCCTCCGCCTCAGGCTGGCTGAGTTTTGAGCCGGGCCGCAGTCGGCGCCGGCTCAGACAGGTCGCGCGGCCAGCGGAAGACGGCCAGATCACGTTCCTCGAAGCCCAGCCCCTGGAAGTAACCACGGTGGTAGGACTCCAGCCCGCGCCAGGAGATCAGTTGCAACCGGACGATGTGGCCGCGCGCCTTGCACAAATCAATCACGCCCTGCATCAACTGTGTGCCCACACCCAAACCACGCGCGAAGGACCGGATGAACAGGTCCTCCACCACCGCCTGGTAGCCATCCTTCCCCGGACGTGGCTGAAACGTGACGTGGACCATTCCTACCAGCGCACGGCGTGAGCTTTCCGCTACGAGAATATTTCCGGTCGGGCTCGCTATCGCCTCAGCAATGAGGGCGCGCCGCCACTCCGGATTGGGATTCTTCGGCGGGTCCCACTCATCGTAGAGGGATAACAGACCCTTGATGTCTGCTGGCTTCGCCGGACGAATGGTGAATTCCATGGGCGCCCTCCCTTTTCCTGACAAGGTGAGGGGGTGACAAGGTGACAAGAAGATAGCATTCCAGGTCACCTTGTCACCTTTTCACCTTGTCACCTTGTCATCTACTCTGCTCCCATCGCCAACATCTGCGAGATGACGACGCGCTGGATCTGGCTGGTGCCCTCGTAGATCTGCATGATCTTGGCGTCGCGCATGTACTTCTCGACCGGATAGTCACGCATGTAGCCATAGCCGCCCAGGATCTGGACGGCGTCTGTGGTGACCTTCATCGCCATGTCGGCGGCGAAGGCCTTGGCCATACTGGCCTGGATGTTGTTGGACATCCCCTCGTCCAGCATCCACGCGGCGCGCCAGGCCAGGAGACGCGCCGCGTCGATCTCCATGGCCATGTCGGCCAGCATGAAGCGGATGGCCTGCTTGGAGATGATGGGCTTGCCGAATTGGATGCGCTCGCGGGCGTAATCGCGCGCATATTCGTAGGCCGCGCGCGCCACACCGACGGCGGCGATGGCCACACCTGGCCGGGTGTGCTCAAAGACTTTCATCGCCCCGACGAACGCCTCGCCTTCATTACCCAGCCGGTTCTCGACCGGCACCCACACGTCCTGGAGGATGACGTCGCCGGTGTGTGAAGCGCGTATCCCCATTTTGCGCTCTTTCTTGCCGGCGGTCAAACCGGGCGTGTCGCCCTCGACGATGAACGCAGTTACCCCGCCATAACCTAGCTTCTTGTCGATGGTCGCGAAGACCACGTACACGTCGGCGATGCCACCGTTGGAGATGAAGCGCTTCTGGCCGTTGAGCACGTAGTGATCGCCCTCGCGCCGCGCCGTGGTCGAAATGGCCACCACATCCGACCCGGCTTGCGGCTCGGTCAAGGCGAAGGCACCCAGCCGCACCCTGTTTGGATCGCAGAAGCGGGGCAGGTACTTTTTCTTCTGCTCCTCGTTGCCCATCAGCCGGATCGGCACGGTCGCCAGGTTGGAGGCGCCCATCGCCGAGGCGATCCCGGCGCAGCCCCAGAACAGCTCCTCGGCAATAATCAATTGGCTGACTCCACTGGTAACCCCGCCGCCGCCGTACTCCTCCGGGAGGCCGTAGCTCATCAAACCGATTTTGGCCGCTTTCTCCAGCACCGGCCAGGGCATTTGCTCCTTCTCGTCATACTCGGCCGCAACTGGCCGAATTTCCTTTTCCGCGAACTCATGGGCCCACGCCTGGAGCTCACGCTGCTCGTCGGTTAGCTTGAAGTCGATCATGGTTGTCCTCCCAAGTACTCCCGGATACCCTTCTCCAAGGCTTCGATCGTTCCAGCGCCCGGGTCTTCGGGGCTGGAGACGTGGACGATGGTTCCCTCCTTGTTGATGTAGTATGTCACGAATGGCTTTTCGACACCGTACAGGCTGTGGACGGCGCCGGTGTCGTCCAGCAGGACGGGGAAGGTGACGCCGAGTTGTTGCAGGAAAGCTTTGGCCATCATCACGGTAGGCACAAAACGTTGTATGACCAGTAGCTCGACGTCGTCTTTGACACGCTGGTAGAGACCTTTGGTGGCATTGATCCGTCCAGCGTCGACGTTGGCCGGGGGAAAGACCAGTACGATGGGCTTTTTACCCTTGAGCGCCGCGAGGGACACGTCTGGGCCGGTCAGGTTCTGGGCCTGGAATTCTGGGGCTGGCGTGCCTGGGGTAAGTAATGGCATGGTTTGTCTCCTTTGACAGGTGAGAATGGAGATTGGGGAGCGATTCTCTAACCACGTTGCTCCAGGTTCTATTATACCACCAACTCCGAATTCGGCAAAACCGAAATGACGCGGTGCGCCATATGGCTACTTATGTTCGAGAACCGTTTGTCCCTAGCTGGGGAATGGCAGACTGGCTATCAATTCGTAGACCGCAGACAATAGGATGTTGGGAGCGAAGGCAAGGAGGAGCGAGGCCACCAGTAGCAGTGCCGTGGCGACAAGCGTCTCACGGCCCTCAGGCAGACGTTGGCCCGGTGGCTGCGCATCCAGAACGGTGCGCAAGATCCGGAGGTAACCCGCGGCAACCAGGATGCTGCCAACGATCAGCGCCAGAACTACTCCCGGCTCGCGGGCCAGAGTGGAGCTATATATTAGCCAGCGGCCTGGGAAGCTGCCCGACAGCGGCCAGCCACTCAGGGCGAGTCCCCCCAGGAGCAATGCTGTTGTCGCGACGGGCAGGCGGCCGGCTATTGGGCCGAGATCCGGGATGGTCTCTACTCCCCAGCGGCGGAACTCGGTCTGGGCGATGCCGAGCCAGCCTAACGCTATAGTCCGGTGCACAAGACAGAATAGCGCGCCAGTTACCGCGGCTGTCTGCAGCGTTCCCAGCCCCGCCAGGATGACGCCTGCGTCAAATACGGCGCTATAGGCCGTGAGCCGGCCAAGCCGGCGTTGTACCGCACACAGCAGGCCACCCAATAGCGCGGTAGCTGCGCCGCCCCAAAGCATGAGGCGCGGCACCTGGGACGCTGCCGCCAGCCATGTCGCCTCGCCAAAGATGTTGAGCAGCATCAACACTCCAACGATGGGGAACGTCGCGCCAATAAGGGCTGCCAGCACCGGCGGCGCATCGTCGGCGAGCATCAGCCACCAGACATGGAGGGGAATTACCGCACACAGAATCCCCACACCAAGCCCGAGGAACATCCCGAGGAGTTGCGTAACCGTAGCCGGGTCAGCTAGCGTGGAGCGTTGCTCGATCACCCAGAGCGCAAGCAGGAAACAAGGGGTGATCAGGACCATCATCGCCAGGTAGGCGACTGCGCCGCGCCGCAGTTGGCCAGGCGCCCACCCAGTACGACCAGGAGCTGAGACCACCCGGGCCGGGTTATTCGCTGTCGTCGGCCGCTCCAGGCGCGGCTCTTGAAGGAGCCCATGCCCGCCCGGTAGACTGCTGGCTTCGATAAAAGGTGGCTTGAGGGGCGCTGGCATCGGACCACCCTGTAGTGGGAAGAGCAGGAACAAGGCGGCCATTTGGCCGAATATAATGCCCAGGGGCAAGGGCCGGATGAGCATGGCGATGTTGACGAAAGTCAGGCTGAGGAGCAGGAACGGAGTGAACGCCCATCCTTGTGGCTGCCAGGCGGCGTATGCCAGGGCAGCGCCAACGCCCACACAGATAAAGGTCAAGCCAAACCGGCTAAGGCTGGTGAGCGTAAGGGTCGCGCCGAAAACCTGATTCGTGGTGCCGATGGGGATGCGCCAGGCCGCCAGGGCGCTCAATGCGCAGGCAGCGATGGCTAACCCGGCGGCGACGTGCCGCATACGCTGCAGGCCGTAGACCACCGGTGCCATGACCAGCGGGAGTAACCAGAACACCCACAAGGGATTCAAGTTGGCCTCCCCACACGAGCGACGATCAAGTAGGCGATGGCAAGGGTCAATAGCAGCGTCTCTACCCCAAGCAGCGTATTCACGACCAACGCCTCGTCGAGGGTGGCGTAGAGGATTTCAAATCCGGTTTGAAAGGTAAGCAAGCCCAGGCCGATGCGGAGAGGCTCGCGGGCGAATAACAAGATCAGCAGGCCAGCAGACAGCAGCCAGGTGGCCGCAATAATCGCCGCAAGGGGAACATTGAACGGGAGAGTGAAGCCACCTATACTATAGGCCGCGAGGGCCACGACCGTCAACCCCAGGCCGCGAAAGAGGCGATCCTCGCGCATCAAAGGCTGCAGAAGCGGACCCTGGACGGCGGCGCGAATTGTGATGTACAAGATCAGACAAACCAGTAGCCCGATGAACACCTTCGCCCCGGCAACCTGGACCAGGCCGATCTGAATCAGCGCCAGGCCCACCAGCACGTATTGGCTCAGCAATCCCAACAATAGCACTCGCCGATCGGTGTTCAGGGTAAGCACGCTGGCCGTCGCAATCAAGCCAAGCAATGCCAATGTGGACCATGGGTCAGTCGCAAGCTGAGTTGACACGTCATGCATCCATCAGCGCAGGAGGATCAAGGCGACAATCACGACAAACAACATCATCCAGGAAAGGTAGCGCTCGCCGCTGATGGGGGCCAAGAGGTTGAGCAAGAGGGCACTCAAGTGCGCTAGCGCATGTTGAATCCACCTGGATAGCCATTCCAGTCCCAATATGTCCAGGAGCTTTCGGCTGACGGTCGGGGTCCATCCCTTCCCCTCGCCGGAGAGCCAGTATCCCAGGATCGGCAGGAACAGCGCCAGCACGATGAGGATCCCCAGCCTGGTGCCGGTCGCGCGCAGCACGTCGCTCAGGTAATCGGCGGACGAGCCGCCCGCTACGGCGGTGACGAAATCCGCCAGGAGGAGAGGTTGTAAACTCAGGGCAATCAGCGGTAGACCCAGGCTGGCTATCGCCACCAACGCGCCAGGCTGCCATACGAGGTCTGCATCGGCCGCCGCCCGGTGGTCCAATAAGCGCACGACTGCCGGAATGGCCAAGCCGGTCCCCAGAACGCTTAGCCATACGATCCACCACCATGGCCCTTCCAGCAGGGTACGATAAAGCGCCCAGCGTGTGGTGAATCCCAGCGTCGGCGGCAACCCCAGCAATGAACCGGCGGCAAACCACTTTAAGCCCCTGATCGACAGCCGAAAATGGTGCGGAACAGCCGGTACATCCAGTCCCTCCAGTGTCGCAAGCACCGCCACGGCGAGAAGAAGGTTCAGCCCTTGTAAGAGAATAATAATGCCCCGCTGCGGGACCTGCAAGCCCGCTGCAACCAGCACGATACATGCTTGCTGGACACCAAGCCACACCAGTCGCTCACGCTGGGTGTGCGCTGCCCACGCCAGGACTCCGGCGACCAGCAGCCCGACGACCCCGCCTGCTACCCAGATGCCGCCGCCTGGCACGTCGCTCCGAACCAGTGGAATGGTCCGGGTGGCCAGATAGACGCCGGCACTGACCGGTATCAGGTATTGCAGGGAGCGGGCCGTAGAGCCTGCGCGCCAGGGCAGGGGCAGGCCCCAATGCACCGGATAGAGGCCCAGCCGGATGGCGGCGGCCAGGGTCAACAGCAGCGGTGCCCACGTGGTGGATGCGCCGGTCACAGCGGTCAGGCTACCGTCGCGGCTGTGCAGCGTGAGCCCGGCGGCAAGCAGGCTTAGGCCGCCCAGCATATTGAGCCCGAGTCCCCGATAGGGGTGCCAGACCGCAAGCTCCTGCTGATCGGATGGGTGCCACGCCCAGAACAGGATCAGGTCTACCGCCAGCCAGGTGACGGCCCAGGTCACGGCATTGGCAGCCAGCACGAGGCTAAGGCTGCTGGCGGCCAGGGCATAATTCTCGGCTAAAGTCCGGCGGTCGGGCCCATAGAGTGGAGAGGGCAGGATAAACACCACGCTCAGGCTGAGCAGCGTAATCGCCCAGGCGAAGGGCAGGTTGACCCGGTCCACGCCGAACCCGAAGGCGGTACCGTCGCCGCCGGGCAGCCAGGGCGGCAGGGTGGCGCGGGCGGGGGTGACCAGGCTGAGCATGAGGGCCACGACCACCGCCAGGACGGCGGGAGCGCGCAGCAGGCGGTCTGGGATGGAACCAACCCACCTCTCTGATTGGGGCAAGGCGAGCACGGCTCCTATGACGAATAGCGCCAGAGGCGCGAAAAGGATGAAAGCAGCCAAGAACTCTCCTCTAAGAGCTCGTCTAAACGGTTCGGCCCCCCCCCCCCCCCCCAAACCCCCCCCCCCCCCCCGCGGGCGGGGGGCCGCCGGGGGGGGGGGGGGGGGGGGGGGGGGGGGGGGGGGGGGTGTTGTGGGGGGGGGGG
>JBBITV010000116.1:0-10133 GCA_037440585.1 Chloroflexota bacterium | reverse complement strand
AAACTTGGTCCAAGTCGCGGTGCCGCTGAAGACATTCAGGCCACCGCCCCAGGTGGCAAACCACCGATTTCCTTCGCCGTCGATGGCGATGGCCATGATGGCATTGTGGGACGGCATGGATTGGGCGTCAGACGTCTGGTGTTGGTAGATTGTCCACTTGTTGCTATTCAAGACCGCCGCGCCACCGGAGCCGATGTCCACGATCCAACGGCCGGGCTCTTCATCGGCAGGTGGCATCCAGATGTACTGAGGGAGGAAGGTTGCCCAGATGCGGCCGGTGCCAGGCTCGACGGCGAGGTCGCTCACGGTGTTGGAGGGCAGGCCCGTGATGCGCTTGGTGTAGGGGTCGTAGGCATAAGTGTATATCTGCCAGGTCGACCCGTCAAAGCGGGCGATCCCGCCGCCACTCCATCCCTGGCTGCCGGTATCCCAGTATTGGGCGGTGCCCGCCCAGATCACGCCGTCCGGCGCTACGACGACGGCCCGGACGTCGTCTGAGGGGAGTTGATTGCTGGTCGTGGCCCGGGAATAGGTAGTCCAGGTAGTGCCATCGGGGGCCAGGTAGCCCAGCCCGTGATTGGTAGCGAACCAGAGGCCGCCGCGTGCATCGATGGCGATGTCGCGTACGTCGTTGCCAGGAAGCCCGGTTTGGGGATAAAGGAACTGGGTGAAGGTGCTGCTGGCAGGGTCCCAGCGCACGGCACCACCAGCCTGGGTGCCGGCCCACAAGAAGTCGCCTTGCCGCACGAGTACCCTGATATTGTCTGCGTTTGCATAGGT
The DNA here is from genome assembly GCA_037440585.1 of Chloroflexota bacterium. Taxonomy (GTDB): domain Bacteria; phylum Chloroflexota; class Anaerolineae; order Epilineales; family JBBITV01; genus JBBITV01. The sequence continues at coordinate 9,353 of JBBITV010000116.1, read as the reverse complement.
GATCCAGCGGGTATTGGAGGCAGCAGACAGACGGTTACTGCTACTGGTCAACAGAGCTACTAGCGATCCGACCAGGATGAGCACCGGGAGAAAGAATCTCATTATTACCAACCTCCGTGATCCAGGGAGATGTGTCTATGGGATATCATACATCAGCATGACGGCAAAATGACCTTCGAGAAACGTCCAGGTCTTGCTTATCGGACAGGTTTGTGCGCTCGGGGTGCTCGACGGAGTTGAGAGAGGGGCGTATGAGTCATCGCACCTGTGACGACGCCCTCGTCGCGGATGTGCATGCAGCGCTTTAGCGATCCTATAAGGTGAAAACGTTGCAGGCATACCCTTTGTTAGGTTTTCGGTGATTGATCCGCTCACTCATCGCCACGTATGGTCAAAACCCGGCTGAATCTCTCTCTGACAACCAGCCACATAAACAGTGGAATCCTCAACTGCCGCCGCCAGCGCCACGGTTCACGCGCCAGGCGGTGCAGCCACTCCAGGCCAAGTTGCTGTACCCAGCGGGGCGCGCGTTGGGCCTTCCCCGCGATGAAGTCCAGCGCACCGCCCACGCCTATGGCGACCGGGACTTCCAGGCGGATCAGGTTGCGAGCGATCCATTTATCCTGAGCTGGCGCGCCGTAGGCGACGCAGAGGATGTCCGGCCGGGCTCCGCGCACTCGCCGGATAATATCGTCTTCGTCGGCGTCCGAAGGCGAGCCCGGGAAGGTGCCGGCAATATTCAGGCCAGGATACCGGGCGCACAGGATGTCTGCGGCACGGGCGGCGACGCCCGGTACGGCACCCAGGAAGAACAGGCGATAGCCGCGCTGCGCCGCCCGCTCGGCCAGGAGCGGCACCATGTCCGAGCCGGTCACTCGCTGGCGCAGAGGGTGACCAAGGACACGGCTGGCCCAGAGCAGGCCGATCCCGTCCGGAATCGATAGGGCGGAAGTGTTAAGGATCGCCCGGAATTCAAGGTCCGACTGCGCCATGACGATGAACTCTGGGTTGACGGTGACAATCTGGCGTGGCACACTCTCAGCCAGGAAGTTGTCGATACAGGCCAGTGCCTCGGCAAATGTCAGGTTGTCGACGCGGACGCCGAGGATATATATTGATTCAGGCATGGTTGGTTGCTTCGATAACGTGCAGGGTTTGCCGTGCGGCCCCGTCCCATGTGAAATGCCTGGCCCGTGCGTGACCGCGTGTTCGTAGTTCATCTCGAAGCGGCTCGTCGGTGAGGCCACGGATAATAGCCTCCGCCAGGGTGTCTGTGTCCAGCGGATCGACAAGGAGAGCCGCATCCCCGGCAACCTCCGGCAGCGACGAAGTGTTGGAACAAACCACCGGGGTGCCGCAGGCCATAGCTTCCAGGACCGGCAGGCCGAAGCCTTCATACAGGCTCGGCATGACGAAGAGGGCGGCGGCGCGCACCAGCGCCGGAAGGTAGTCGGAGGGAACGTAGTCCAGGAAATGCACCCGGCTGGTCAGTCCGAGAACTTCGACTTGCCGAAAGAGCTCATTGGCATACCACCCGGCTCTACCGGCCAGGACCAGCCCCAGGCCACGGAGGGGCAGTCCGGCGCAGGTCAGTCGCGGGTCGCCGGCTGCGCGCTGTCGCGCGCGATCGAAGGCGTCGATGAGGCGGGCCAGGTTCTTGCGTGGTTGGAGCGTGCCGACGTGTAGGATGAACGGCTCAGGCAGATGGCAGGCAGCCCTCACCCCCAACCCCTCTCCCAGAGGGAGAGGGGAGCTCCTCGAGCGAGACGAACTCGCGGACCGGCAAACGCTCACCCCCAACCCCTCTCCCAGAGGGAGAGAGGGGAATGTAGCTCCCCTCTCCCAGAGGGAGAGGGGATGGGGGTGAGGGTTATCCATGAAGGCCGGGTCCAGTCCGGGGTAGACGACGGTGATCTTGGCCGGATCAATGCCGTAGTGGCGAACGAGATCGTTGCGGGTGGCTTGCGAATCAGCCAGGACTGCGGCGGCGGAGCGGGCGTTGTAGCGGGTGGACCAATCCAGGTACCAGCGGTCGAAGGGGCGGTGGGCGTCTGGAAAATAAAGATAGCCCAGATCGTGCACGGTGACGATGGACCGGCGCGGGTGTACCAGCGGGAGGACGTGGGCCGGGATGAACAGGCAATCGGGTGGCCGGGTCACTATCTCCGCCGCCAGGCGCACGTGGGTCCAAAGCCGTGGAAAGGGAATCGGCCGCAACTCGACGTGGGGTTTGTGGGGAAAAAGGCCCGGTGCCGGCGGCTGGTTGAAGTACAGCCGAAAGCGGTGGCCGGAGCCAAGATCGACCAGGTGGCGGATGAGTTGGAGGCTGTAATTTTCCGTGCCGGTGCGCCTGGCTATGGTGGCGCGCGAGGCGTCAATTCCGATCAGCATGGCGAATGGAGAACACGGATCACTCGGATGGACGGATTCAATACCTCGTGCATCGCTCCACTCATCCGAGCGATTCGTGTTCTTTTCCCTCTCTCTCCAACGCCGCTTGAATCTCTCTCTCCGAAATCGGCCCAACTCGCAAGACGACCACCGGCTCAACCGTCAGGTCGACCACGGTGGACGGGATGCCTCCAGGACAGGTCCCGCCGTCCAGGATCAGGTCAACGGTGTCGCCCAGCTCGTGTTCCACGTCGGCGGCGGTGATCGAATCCGGGTGGCCGGAGCGGTTGGCGCTGGTTGTGGCGAGAGGGACACCAGCCGCCCGGATGAGGGCCCGCGTAACCGGGTGATCGGGCAGGCGCACGGCGACGGTTGGCCCGCCACCGGTCAGCTCGTTGGGCACCAGGTCGCTCTTCCAGACGACCAGGGTCAGCGCGCCGGGCCAGAATTGACGGATCAAAGTCGTCGCCCTGGTGGGTATCATACGGGCGACCTGGTGCATTTGGGCCTCGTCGGCGATGAGCAGGGGAATAGCCTTGGTGTGTGCGCGGCCCTTGACCTGGAATAGCCGCTCAATCGCCGCCGGCTGGAAGCCATGGGCTCCTACGCCGTAGACGGTGTCTGTTGGGAAGGCGACCAGGCCGCCACGATGCAGGATGTTGGCGGCGGTGAGAATAGCCGATGGATTGTCGGTGAGAAGTATTTGGGTCATCAGCTCAATCGACCGGTTATCAAACGCTCGACGACATCCGCCACGCCGTCCGCATCTACTGGCGGTGCGACATAATCGGCCACTGCTCGAAGGTCGGCGGGAGCGTTGCCCATAGCGATGCCCAGACCAGCCCACTCGATCATTGATCGGTCGTTGTCATTATCGCCGATGGCGATGGTTTCCTCGCGGCGAACGCCGAGATAGTCCGCCAGGCGGGCCAGGGCAGCGCCCTTGGAGACACCCGGCGGGTTGCCTTCGACAAAGTAACGATGTGAGCGCACGATAACCACCCGACCCTCGAAATGGGCTTTCCAGGCGGGCTCGATCCGATCGGCGTCGGGAGGCTCGGCGATGACCAGGAACTTGATGGGCTCACCCGCGAGCGCTGCGACCAGGTTGTCGACGATGCGCAGGGGCAGGGTGAACCAACGGTCGTAGAACTCGCGCGGATAGCGCAATTTGGTGAGATAGACCTCGTCGTCGACATACACTGACAAATGCAACCCTTCTCGTTCGGCCAGATGGATAGCCTCTTCGGCGAGCGATCGGGACATGGTCACGGCGTGCAGGACCTGGCCAGTGAGCGGGTGCTTGATGAGGCCGCCCTGGTAGCAGATCAAGGGGGTCTCGATGCCGAGATCGCCGGCGATGCGCGCAGTGTGGGGGAAGGCGCGGCCAGTGGCCAGGGTGACGTGGATGCCCCGGTCTATGGCGCGCCACAAGGCGTGACGAACACGCGGCCGGATGACCAGGTCTTCGCCGAAAAGTGTTCCATCCAGGTCAAGGGCGATAAGTTTGTAGCTCAATGCTGTCACAGGATTTCAACGACTCTATCCCGTCCGGCATAATCCGGGATGACGCGGATCGACGCGGTTGGGAAATGCTGCCGGGCCAGCTTCGCGACTGCTGGCCCCTGCGTGTCACCAATTTCCAGCATCACTGCACCACCTGGATTGGCGTAATCCGGCGCCTGTCGCAGAAACTCGCGAATCAGGGCCAGGCCATCCTCACCGCCATCGAGCGCGGCGACGGGCTCGTATGCGCGCACGTCACGGGGCAGAGTCGCAATCTCGGCTGTCGGGACATAAGGCAGGTTAGCGACGATCAGATCAGCCGGTTCTGGCAAGGGCGCGAGCAGGTCGCCCTGGAGGAGATGAACCCGGTCCTCAACTCCGTGCAAGCGCGTGTTCGAGGCGGCCACTTCCAAAGCACCGGTCGACGCGTCGAGGGCGAAGACCGTCACGTTGGGGAGGTTGACAGCGATAGCGACGGCCACGGCGCCGGAGCCGGTCCCAACATCGGCTATGGTCAGTTCCATATTACGTCTTGCGTGTTGCGTAGTCCAGGCCAGGGCTCGTTCGACCAATACCTCCGTTTCCGGCCTGGGGATCAGCACTCGCCGGTCGACTTTGAAGGGCAGTCCATAGAATTCTTTCCAGCCGGTAAGATAGGCCACCGGTGCGCCTTGGGCGCGCTGGGCGAGGAGGGTTTCGAAGGCTGTCACGGTTTCCGAGGCGAGTGCGTGCTCAGGATGGGTGTAGAGTTGGGCGCGAGTCCAGCCCAGGACGTGCATTAGCAAGACCTCGGCGTCGAGCCGAGGGGTATCAACACCCACTAACGCCAGGATTGGTATGGCCTTTTTCAGGCAGTCCTTGATGCTTATTATTGAGGTGCTTCCAGAATCGGAACCCCTGTAAACGAGTTGTCTTCGTAATCGAAACTGTTCTCCCAACAGGAAACTCATCTAACTCAACCCCGCCGCCCTCAGCCGCTCTGCCTGGTCCGTTGTCGCCAGCTCATCAATGAACTCGTCTAGCTCACCGTCCAGGACGCTTTCAAGCTGGTAGAGCGTCTTGTTGATGCGGTGATCGGTGACCCGGTTCTGGGGGAAATTGTAGGTGCGGATCTTCTCGGCCCGCTCGCCGGTGCCGACTTGAGAGCGCCGGGCTTGGGTGACCTCGACCAGCCGCTTCTGTTCCTCGATCTCGTAGAGCCTGGCGCGCAGAATGGTCATGGCGCGGGCGCGGTTTTGGACCTGGGAGCGCTCGTCCTGGCAGGCGACGACGATGCCTGTCGGGAGGTGGGTCAGGCGGACAGCGGTGCTGGTCTTTTGCACATTCTGGCCGCCGTGGCCCCCGGCACGGAAGACGTCCATTTTGATGTCATCGGGGTTGATCTGAATGTCGACTTCGTCCACCTCCGGTAGGACGGCCACGGTCGCAGTCGAAGTGTGGATGCGGCCACTGGCCTCGGTCTCGGGCACACGCTGGACGCGATGGACGCCGCTCTCGTACTTCAGCCTCGAATATGCGCCCCGGCCCTTGACCTCGAAGATGATTTCTTTGAATCCGCCGATACCGGTGTCGTTGGCACTCAACACGTCTACGGACCACCGATGGCGCTCCGCATAACGACTGTACATGCGAAACAGGTCGGCGGCAAAGAGGGCGGCTTCCTCACCCCCGGTGCCCGCGCGAATCTCAACGATGACGTTTTTCTCGTCGCGCGGGTCCTTGGGCAGTAGCAGCCACTTCAACTCCTCATACGCGCGTTCCTCACGCGAGGTGAGGCCCACCAGTTCCTCGCGGGCCAGCTCGCGCAGCTCCTCGTCCTCGACGCCATCCTCAACCAGGGCGCGGGTGGATGCAACCTGCTGTTCGATGTTACGATACTCGCGGTATTTCTGGACAACTTCTTCGATCTCAGCCTGTTCCTGGGCGTACTCGCGCACGCGGTCGGGATTGACGACGACTTCGGGGTCAGCCAGCAATCTGTTCAGTTCTTCGTAGCGCTGTTCGACGAGCGCAAGTTTGTCTAACATTCTCGATTGTTCTCCAGTAGCTTTCCCGGTTGAGGGAATTATAGCGCGATTGCGAGAGCCAGGCAACCTAGGGAATTGAAGGCCATTTCCCTATCCGTGGTTCTTGGCCGTGGCGGGGAAGTTATGGTATAATAGTGCTGCCGGCCTTGTAATCTTTCCTGAGGAACATTATGTCCACCCGTGGCGAAGTGCTTGTCGCCATTCTCAACAACCTGCTCGATTTCGCCGTCGCGCGCGATCAGCATTGGTACCGCTACGACGAAAGTCCGCTGGAAGACCGGCTATGGGCCGAATTAAAGCGATTACAGATCAGCGCCGAGCGCCAGGAGTTCGTCAGGGTGAAGAACCGCACTTACACCCTGGACTTCGCCCTCTACTGCGCGGCAGGCAAGCTGGACGTGGAGACCGACGGCGACACCTGGCACGCCGACCCGGAACGTATTCCCCTGGACAACTTGCGCGACAATGACCTGGAGACGGCTGGCTGGAAGCTGCTGCGCTTCAACACGTACCACATCCAGGAGCAGATGGCGGAGTACTGCTTGCCCACCATTGTCGAGAACGTCAACAAATTGGGTGGGATCGATGAGGGACGGTTGGTGCCGAGGCGAATCAACCTGGATGCCCCGGACGTATATCAGTTGGGGTTATTTAATGACCGACCCATTGATAAGAGCCATCGTTAAGACAATTTGTAGCGACAACGAGCAAGGTATGGTATAATAGGCTATGGAGTGAACCTTCGCACGCAGCGATCTTTCTATCGCGATACCGTGCATAGTGAGAGCACCTGGATGGATGCGATTGTCGCGGATCTAGGACAACAGGTAGTGGACAAGCTTCAGCAGATGCGTTTTGCCATCGAGGAGGGTGGAGTGCTGCGAGCGCCGGATGGTGACAAAGATGGCATCCGGCAACTCCACGGTCCGGCCCGACAGATGGAACTTGCCGCCCGTCAAGATTGGCTACGCCGTAATTTGCCCCGCTATCTTCCTTTCTTCGCCAACGGTCACGAGGTCATCCCGGAGCGAATCCGCCCGACGCTGGTGGAAGTGACGACCGTAAGCCAGCACGACTTGTTCCGCACCGCCAGCCTGTATTGAGGGTCATCATGTCCAGTGCTATCGCATTTATCCGATGGGACAACTATGTGAATGGCCTGGATGGGCGCGGTTTCTTTGCTGCCGATCCTTTGACGTTCAACTCAAGACAGGAGCGATTGCACCTGCTGAATACTAACGATCGGCTGTGGCTTGTGTCACGATGTCCTGAGGATCAGCAATATTACTTCGTTGGCGTTCTCCACGTCGCGGCGCTTCGGCGCAACCCGCTTGATAGCTTATTAGCGCGTACGTTTGGAGAATTCGCCATTATCGCCGACCGTAGCTGCAGCTATGACTTGAGCAAAACATTTCCTGCTGAGGGTTTACTTCGTGCATTCGAGTTCGATAGCCGAAGGCCTATCCGGTTTGGTGCAAGCATAGGTCAATCACTGCAAACAGTTCGTCTGCTTGCACCACATGATGAATACGTGTTAGACGCAGGACTGCACCGCATCGTGGCCGGTGAAGTGCCATTACTGGACGCACCGTTCGGCTTATGGACGAAGTGTGATGCTGTCTTTGCCAACTATTTCGTGAATAACTGGCAAGCACGTCGTGAGCCTTTGGCATTCCTGCTCTACGATTCACCACCCGCGTTGCCGGTAGGTGCGCCGGTATTTATTCATTCTGACAAAAAGTTACGTCTGCTAGCTTCATTCCGTGAAAGTCAATTCGTTGCTGGACACAAGCAGACAGTTGAAACCAGCGAACGTTTAGCTGAACGTGAGCGCATTTGGATGACCTACCGTTCAAACACAATCGATCCGCCGTCGAAAAAAGACTTTGACTTGTTCTGGGATGCACAAAACGGTATACGCGCATTATTTGTGATGGACAACTTGATCAAGCTGCCCAAACCACTGCCTTTCAAGATGTATGGACATGTACTCGAGTGGGGCTACCCAATAGGTGTCGGCTACCGATACTTGACTCTTTCCCAAAGTGTTTTGCTGCTGCGCGCCGCTGAGTTGCCCGATGCTGTGCGTGATTCATATCTCGTTCAATTGCTGGAGTTAAGAAGATTATGAGCCGAGACTTGTTCGGAAGACATTGGCAACATATTTCTGGGTCTGCACGGATACGGTGCCAAGGAGATGGCGGAGGAGTTGCCAGGACAAATGGGGACGGGGACGATGGATAAGCCTATTTTGAAAGAGAAGCGCATTCCCCATAACTTGCCAGACAGGATCCAGCCCTTTGTAGATCGTGAAGAGGAAATCCAGCAAGTCTCTCACGCTTTGCTGGATCCTCACATCCCCATCGTTACAGTTACTGGAATGGGTGGTATCGGCAAGACGGCCCTGGCTCTGGAAGTAGCTTATCGCCTGCTGGAGCAGGAACGGTTTGCTGGCGGCATCTGCTGGCTGGACTGCCAGGGCCGTGACAATATTCTAGAGACCATCCTGCATACTATACAGGCAACCTTTGGCCTTGCCCCTGCGCTCACTGCCCTGAATGAAGTGCGCCGCTACCTGCGCACGAATCCTTGTCTCCTCATCCTGGATGGCTACGATGCAGTGGCTCAGGATATGGAGATTTTGGCCTTTCTGGAGCGACTGCCAGAGCCAAGCAAGGCGTTGGCGACTATCAGGGATGGACAAGTTAGGCTACAAAGGCAAGAAAAAGTCGTAGAATTAGCTCCTGAACCCTTGATAGCAGCCCTTAAGGACAGCACTCGGCAGGTCCGCGAAGCCGCCGCCCAAGCTCTCGCTCAGCTTGGAGATGCGCAAGCTGTCGAGCCCTTGATAGCAGCCCTTAAAGACAGTAGTCAGCAGGTCCGCGAAGCCGCCGCCCAAGCTCTCGCTCAGCTTGGAGATGCGCGGGCTGTCAAGACCTTGATAGCGGCTCTGAGAGATGCCAGTTGGCAGGTACGGGAAACAGCGTATGAGGCCCTAGTGCAACTTGTGAGAGGACAGGTAGCCACGACTCCGCCTGGCACTCCTGAGTGGGCGAGGTCGCAGAGCGAATTGGGCCGTGCTTTGCTTGCCTGCTTTGAAGCCACGGGCGACTCAGATGCCCTGGATGAAGCCGTTTCCGCATTCCAGAGCGCCCTGTCGGTGGCTGCACCTAACTCGGCCGACTTGTTATTGTACTTGAATGATCTGGGCACTGGCCTGAGCGCCCGTTATGCTCGCTCCGGGCGCCTGGACGACCTCGAAGAGGCCATCCGCGTCTCTCAACAGGCGGTCCAGCGCACGCCGCCCGACTCCCCCGACCTACCCATGTACCTCACCAATCTGGGCACCGGCCTGCGCGCCCGTTATGCTCGCACCGGGCGCCTGGACGACCTCGAAGAGGCCATCCGCGTCTCTCAACAGGCGGTCCA
>JBBITV010000115.1:9249-10147 GCA_037440585.1 Chloroflexota bacterium | reverse complement strand
TGCCGTTGTCCAGGATGAGGGTCACGCTGGTGCCTTTATTGTAGATCACATTGGCCAGAGCCGGAATTCCGGCGTGGAAGAACGTCGAGTCGCCGATGACCGCGACGGCCCGGTCGGCGATGCCGGCCTGCTGCGCGCCGTGGGCCACGCCGATGCTGGCGCCCATGCACGTGATAGTATCCATCGCGTTGAACGGCGGCAGCACTCCCATCGAATAACACCCAATGTCGCCGAAGACGACCAGGCGCAGCTTGTTCAACAAGTAGAAGACCCCACGGTGCGAGCACCCCGCGCAAAACGTCGGCGTCCGCATCGCCAAATCGAACGTTAGAACGTTAGAACGTTCCAACGTTCCAACGTTATCCAGCAGCCCCGCCCTGATCGCACACTCCCGGATGGTCGACGTCCGCAGTTCGCCGACGATGGGGAACACGTCTTTGCCCACCACGTCGATCCCCATCAGCCGGATCTGCTCCTCGAAGAACGGATCCAGCTCCTCGATGACGACGACTTTATCGACCGTCCGGGCGAATTCGCGGATGAGGTTCCTCGGCAACGGGTACGCCATCCCCAGCTTGAGGAAGCTGGCGTTCGGGAAGACCTCCTTGGCGCAGAGATAGGCGTGGCTGCTGCTGATAATGCCAATTCGCGTATCGCCGGGCTCAATCCGGTTGAGCGGGCTGGCCTCGGCGTACTCCGCGAGCTTGCGCAGCCGCTCTTCGATGATGGGATGGCGCGATCGCGCGTTGGCCGGGATCATGACGTACTTGCTGGGCGCCTTGGCGAAGCGCGACTTCTCCGGCAATCCCCCGACGGCCATCTCGTTGATCTCGACCAGGGACTTGCCGTGGGAGACGCGCATGGTCGTCCGCAGCAACACCGGCGTATCGAACTCCTC
>JBBITV010000115.1:547-9231 GCA_037440585.1 Chloroflexota bacterium | reverse complement strand
GACGGCGACGAAGTCCCTACACTCTTGCGCATCGGCTGGCTCGATCATGGGCAGCTTGGCGAAGCGGGCATACTGGCGGCTATCCTGCTCGTTCTGCGAGCTGAACATCCCCGGATCGTCCGCGACGACGACGACCAGGCCGCCCTTGACCCCCGTATAGGCTGCCGCGAACAGCGAATCTGCCGCCACGTTCAACCCGACGTGTTTCATCGCCGCCAGCGCCCGGTGCCCGGCGAAGGACGCCCCCATCGCTGCATCCAGCGCCACCTTCTCATTGGGCGCCCACTCCGACTTGACGGCCTGGTACTGGGCCAGGTTCTCCAGGATCTCGGTGCTGGGCGTGCCCGGGTAGGCGCTGGCAAAGCGCACTCCAGCCTCAAACGCCCCGCGGGCGATGGCTGCGTTGCCCAGCATCAACACCCGCATCGGGCCTTCTTCGATGGTTTCTTCTTCGAGTTCAGGGAGGACGTCTACAGTGGACATTCAGGGTCCTTTCTAGGTATCCAGTGTGCTCTTCGGATGTCAATCGACCTCCGACCTCAGCAATCACATAATTCATGCACAGGAACTTCAGTATTTCCCCGGTGTTGTTGACAAAGCTATGAGGCTCATAGGGGGCAATCGAGACCACGTCGCCTTCTCTGAAGGCGCGCTCACTGTCCTCCTGCCGCACTACGCCGGCACCGTGCAGGATGAGCGCCTCGTGCGCGTAGGGGTGGGTGTGGTAGGGCGTGGAACCCCCAGGCTGGATCTCGAAGACCCGCATACAAGGCGAAACCCCAGTCGCTCGAAAGCCTTGATGACCTGCTCTTTGGGAGCATCAACAGGAAACTTGGGCATTAAACTGCCACTCCTGCCTCAGCCACAAAAGCTCCCAGCACCGGTGATTTTTCCTCAAGCACATCTTCCCCAAAAGTCTCGATGTGGAAGCGGATGGCCGACTTCACGTCCGTCAAGGCTTCCTCGTAGGTATCACCTTCTCCAACGACAATCCCTTTCAGACCAAGGGGATAGGCTACGTAGCCATCCGGATACTTCTCAACGACGACTTTGAATTGTCTCATCGTGACGTTCTCCTTGTCCGAATCTGCTCATCTCTGTCTCGACGCATCTGGCGTATCTCTTCAGCAGCATCAGAAGTGCCTTCCCATATCTCCGCTGCTGCATCGCAGAGTGCCAATATTTCATCCGCCTCTTTTTCGCGCTGTTGTCGCTGTGATTCTGCATCCATGGAATTCAGCCCGAACAGTCTACGCCTTACAAATCACGGTATGCTTCACTCCGATGACGCACGTGATGAACTGTGATCTGCTTAGCCTGTGTATCGACCTCGTACACGATTCGATAGTCACCAACCCGGATACGATATAGTCCCTCGGTATCTGTCAACTTGATCGCCTGTCGTGGAATTGGCTCGGACTTCAAGCCCTCTATTCGTGCCATTACCCGCGCCAGCACCGCTTTGGGTAGAGGCCGCAAGTCTTTCTTGACAGATGGCTTGAAGTTGATGCTATAGGAGGCCATCTTCTTTTAGCCGCCGCTTCATCTCCTCCAGGCTAATGGGCTCTTCCTCTCGTCGTTCGGCAATGATAGCCAAATCATGCAGGTCTTCCATCAACTGCTCATATCGTTTGATGGAGAGAATTACCGCCGTCTTTCTGCCTTCGGGGTCAACCACATATTGCTCTCCACCAACCGTCACACGGTCCCCTGCCTCATAGTTGGCCCGGGCTTCCCGAATCTCAACTTGAGCCAGCGGGGCTTGCTCTTCCATCTCCTCTTCGGCCTGGATTATCTGCTCAGCCAGTGCTTCCCAAAGCGGTAACTCCGCATGTTCGCCAGTCGCTTCGTTGATGACCAAGAGCCTACCACCATCTTCATATCGCAGTTGCTCGTTCGCGTTCAATAACTCAATACCATAGATGGTACCATCGGGAGCCATATCCACAACCAACTCATCGCTAACCTGAATAGTCTCTACCTCAGCCAGTTTCTCCTGAAAGCGAATGTACGCAATATTGTAACGGGGATCATACGTGAGTCTCATCGCAGTCCTTCCTCCTCGGATACTCAATAGTAGCGCGTGATAATTGTCAGGACCAGCCAGTCGGCACCTTGCTGAACAGCGTAGGCTTCCACTTGTTTCGTCTTATAATACCTTCCCTTCCATTCCTTGTCAAAGCGGAAGTTCCGCCGGAAGCCGGTGCGCCCAAATTTCGCCGGGAACCTTTCGCCATGCTTGACCGTAGCCCTGACCTCCTGTTCGGTAGCGCTGCGCTCTTGCATACGTTCTCGAGCGTGGGGATGAAAACGGACTGCCATAGCTCATTACGGCTTCACAGTCGTAAACAGCCTACCATCTTTCTCCCTGACCACGCCGCGTTGCAGAAAACCATTCAGGATTTCGTCGTATTTTGCCCGGTACTCACCGTTGAAGTAAAGATCAACCGTCTCTCTGAACCAGTAAGTCTCCATCAGTTGCGAGAAAAACGTTTCGGGCCCAACAGCTCCGCGCATCAGGAGCGTATAGACCGTGATCTTCTTGAGCACGTCGGTCCCGATTCTTTCGCGATTGCTCATGTAGCCATTAATCTTCTTCTTACTGCTGGCGATGGCCGCGTGCATATCCGTAAATGGTTTCCCATGCCCTGGGTAGACTACTCTAACGTCCAGCCCTTCAAGCTTCGCCAGCGATTCTTGCATGCAAAACAGCGCCCGGCTCCCTTCGACCCGGATCGTCATCACCGCCATGTCGTTTTCCCAGAGGGTGTCCGAAGACAGAAGGACCTTGTCTCGCCTGTTGTAGAGCCCAATTCCATGCGACGCGTGACCCGGAGTGTAAATGACCTGAAAATCGTGGGGGCCAATCGCGATGACCTCGCCATCTTCCAGCGCTCTCGTGCAGGTAAAGAAATCGGCTTCCTGGTTGTAGTATCTCCACCAGGTCGACCAGTCATCCCGCGTGTCGATAAAGTATTTGCCGACTTTGTGCAGAGCGATATCGCAACCCGATTGTTCCTGGATGAGCTTGTTGCCACCGATGTGATCGCAGTGGCTATGGGTGTTGATGATCAGGCGAACACGTGACAGATCCACCCCGAGGCCCTTGATCAACCTCGCAGTTTCGTCGAAGTCAGCAATATAGGCTGTGTCGACGAGGATTGGCACTTTGGAGCGGTAAACGAAGTGGTTTCCGTTCAGATATCCTCTTTCGACAAAAAAGAAATCCTCCAGGATTTCGACAGTGTCCATCGCCAGCAAAAATACCCCGGGTTTTTGAGATGCTTATCGTCCAGCCAGAACGCTGGGCTAAAGCCACGCGCTGAGAGAGCGAAGCCCCGTTGGGGCTAGAACCAGCCCGCAGGGCTTTGCTCTTTCAGCCCACGGCTTCCAGCCTGGGGTTTCTGAGTTCTCTTGCCACTGATCAGCCACAGAATGCTTACCTGGGATTCGCGCGCAGATTGCGATACCAATCGGCGATGTGTCCAAAGCCGACCAGGCAGTAGACGTTTCCATTCATGATGGCATAGTTTACCGGCGAATAACGCACCTTGCCGGTTTTCCGGCCGATGGTCTTCAAGACCATAATGTAGCCGCCGAATGGATTGACCATCAGCGGCCCCAGGCCAAGACGGAACATTGGCACCATGAAGTATCTGTTCAGATACCAGAAAACGCGGCGCAAGACACGACTCTCAAGCATTCTGCCATTTCCTCCCCTGCCCCAGGTAAGCGCGTTGCACCTCGTGGTCCGCCAGCAGCTCCGCCGACGTCCCCTGCGCCGCCACCTTGCCCGTCTCCAGCACGTACGCCCGGTCGGCTGCTTTGAGTGCCGCGCGCGCGTTCTGCTCCACCAGCAGAATGGTGCAACCCTCCCCGCGCAACTGGCAGACCACCCGCACGATCTCCTGCACGATGAGCGGCGCCAGCCCCAGCGATGGCTCGTCAAGCAAGAGCAGGCGCGGCTTCGACATCAGGCCCCGCGCCACCGCCAACATCTGCTGCTCGCCGCCCGAGAGTGTCCCGGCCATTTGATACTTCCGCTGGCCCAGGATAGGAAACAGGTCGAACATAAAATTCAGGTCTCTTTGGATGACGGCGCGGGACTCACCCCGGCGGTGGAATGCGCCTAGTACCAAGTTATCCAGCACGCTCATCGTAGCAAAAATTTGCCGGCGCTCGGGCACGTGGCTGATGCCCAGACTGACGATTTCCTCGGCCGGAACTCCAGCGATATTCTGACCTTCAAACAGGATCTGTCCCTGGCTGGGACGCATCAGGCCGGAGATGGTGCGCAGCAGCGTCGTCTTCCCCGCCCCGTTCGCCCCGATAATGGCAACAATTTCGCCCTGACACACTTCCAGGTTGACGTGCTCCAGAGCGCGGATTTGGCCGTAGTAAGCGTCGATGTCGCGGACTTGCAGCATAGGCTTTTCTAATCAGGAACTCATAGGAACTCGAAGGAACTCGGAGGAACTCTGGGGGATCAACAGTATTCCTCCACTACGTCACAAGCTCCTTACCAGTTCCCATGAGTTCCTATGAGTTCCTCCGAGTTCCTCCGAGTTCCCCCAAGTGCCTAGAATTCTTCCCCGAGATACGCTTCAATGACCCTCGCGTCGTTCTGTACCTCCTCTACAGTGCCGTCGGCGATCTTCTGGCCGTAGTCCAGCACGACAACGCGGTCGGCGATGCCCATCACGAGCTCCATATCGTGCTCGATGAGCAGGATGGTGGTGCCGCCGTCACGGATGCGGCGAATGAGCTCATCCAGGTCCTCGGTTTCCTTGCGCGTCAAGCCGGCGGCCGGCTCATCGAGCATGAGCAATTCCGGCTCGGCAGCCAGGGCGCGGGCGATTTCCAACAAACGTTGCTGGCCGAAGGGCAGACTATTGGCCGGTCGGTCGGCATGGCTCTTCAGGTCAACCAGGGCCAGGTAGTGCAGGGCACGCTCGCAGATTTCGCGTTCCTCGCGCCGGGCGGACGGCAGTCGCAGCGCCGCCTCGATAAATCCGTAGCGGCTGCGCGTCTGGCGCCCAACCATGACGTTCTCCAGAACGGTCATGTTGTCGAAAATCTGCAGATTCTGGAAAGTGCGCACCAGGCCACGTCGCGCTCGCTCGTGGCACTTCAACCCGTTCAGCCGCTCGCCCTTGAACCGCACCTCGCCACCGTCCAGGCTATACACGCCAGCGATCACGTTGAACGTGGTGGTCTTGCCGGCGCCGTTGGGACCGATCAATGCCAGGATCTCGCCTGGCAAGATGTCAAAGCTGACGTCTGCCACGGCCACCAGGCCACCGAAGACCTTGCGGATATTCTTGGCCTCGAGAATGGGGGTCGATTGGCTCATCATACGTGACAAGGTGACAAGGTGACAAGGTGACAAGGTGACAAAGTGAAAGTTCTCGATTACTTCTAACCGTCTCACCTTGGCACCTTGTCACCCCTTCACCTTGTCATCATTTCCTCGCGATCCTTTTGTCGATCACCCGCAGCGCTTTCCCCGGTACACGTTCGATCCCACCGACCGGCACGAGCTGGATACTGGCGTGAAAGCCCAGCCGGTCGAACAGCGTTTCGTGCAGGCAGGCGGCCAGGCCCGGCTCGTGCGGATTGTAGACTTCGACGACAATGGACACCTCATCGCGGCCTTCGGTGCGGTCGATGATAATCTGGTAATCGGGGGCGACACCACGATACATCAGGAGCAGGCTCTCAACCTGCTTGGGGTAGAAATTCACGCCCTTGATCTTGACCATGTCGTCAGTGCGGCCGCTGAGCCGGTCGACGCGCAGGTGGGTGCGGCCACAACGGCACGGCTCGCGGGTCAGGACTGACGTAATGTCGCCGGTGCGGAATCGAATCAGCGGGACGCCCTCTCGCGTCAGCGTCGTGATCACCATTTCGCCGCGCTGTCCGTCGGGTAGCGGATCGCCGGTCTCCGGATCGACGATTTCGATCAGGTAGTGATCTTCCCAGACATGGATGCCATCGTGAGCCGGGCAATCAATGCCCAGGCCAACCCCGCCCGTCTCGGTCATCCCGATGATGTCGAACGCCTGGATGCCCATCTCCTCTTCGATGCGCGCCCGCATCTCGTCACTCCACGCTTCCGCACCGCAGACACCCACGCGCAACTGCGAATCGCCCCGCCAGGCGAACCTTTCAGCCCGGGCGACCTCCATCAAGCGCAATGGATACGAAGCGATGGCCCCGAGAGCTGTCGTACCGAGATCCCGCATCAACTGGAGTTGCATTGAGGTCCGGCCCGCGCCGATGGGCACGATCATCGCCCCAATGGCTGTCGCGCCGAAGTGAAAGCCGAAGCGGCCGTTGAACAGCCCAAAGCTCGGAGTGAGCTGGATCACGTCGCGTGACGTGATCCCGGCCACCGTCAGGCAACGCGCCATGATCTCCGACCACTGGGTGACATCGCCGGCCGTATAAGCGTTCAGAATAGGCGTACCCGTCGTACCAGAACTGGTTTGGATCCGCACCAGAGATTCCCGTGGGGCGCACAGTACGCCAAAGGGGTATGCCTTACGCAAGTCCTCCTTAACCATGAAGGGAAATCGACTTATATTTTCGAGGCTATGCACCTCGTCCGGCCCTCCCAGCCGCCGGGCGTAATCTGGATTGTGGGCGTGAATGCGCTGGAGCGTCTGATTAAGCCGCTCAAGCTGCAATCGCCTAAGTTCAGATCGTGCTAGAGTTTCCAGGTCTGGTTGGTACATACACATCAGGGAGCCGGAGGCCGCAGGCCCCTGCTGCGGATGAGATTGAGGATGCCGGTGGTGAGCCCCTCCGGCATGAAGATCATCACCAGCATGAGAATCAACCCATACGCCACAATTTCCAACTCTGCTGTCGCCCCACGAAACAAATGGGGTATCAGGTTGCGCAGCCCCTCTGTCAAGAGAGTGATCGCCGCCGCGCCAAAGATAGCTCCCCAGATGCTGGCCAGCCCACCTACAGCCACCATGACCACCAGCGCAATCGAAAAGAATATGTTCACCACCGAAGGACTGATGATACTCAAGTAGAACACGTACAGACTACCGGCCAGACTGGCATAGATGGCACTCAGGACCAGAACCCGGAGTTTGAACTTCTCCGTGTCCACACCCATGGTCTCCGCCGCCAGTTCGCTGATGTGAATCGAACGCAGGGCACGTCCAACCCGGGAGTTGACGATATTGAGGGATAGGGCCAGGAGTAACAGCGTCGTCGTCCACACCACGTAGTAGTAGGTCAGATCGCCCTTCAAGACAAAATCGCCGATGGCCGGTTTGGGAATACCGCTCAGCCCATTGGGGCCGCCGGTCAAATCGGTCTCCGAGATAAGGAAAAGTTCAAATACAATGTTGAGGCCCAGCGTCGCCATCGCCAGGTAGTGACCGCGCAGACGGAAAATGGGGATGCCAATAACATAGGCAGTAACCGCGGTGACGGCCAGGGCCACGACGAGGGCTAACCAGGGTGACCAACCGAAACGGGTGGCCAAAATGCCTGTCGTGTAGGCGCCGACCCCAAAGAAAACCGCATGGCCCAACGAAATCTGCCCGGCGTAGCCCATAAGCAGAGACAGGCCCAACGTCAGCATGGTATTCAGGCCAATGAACACCAAAATGCTGAGATGATAGTTGTTGGAAACTTGAGTGGGAAGGACAGCCAGAACAAACCCGACGACAACCAACATCAATACGTCGCCGCGCCGCACCAGGATCGTCGGAACAGTTCTCATCACTGCAGGGACCTGCAGCCCCCGCACCCCAACGGACTGCTTCATTGCAACTCACATCGCCTCGGCCTGGCGGCCCTGGCGGCGCCCAACCCGCAGCAGCAAGATCATAAACAACACAACGATGGCAACGGCATCTTTATAGGCGGAAGGCCCCAAGCCAGCGCCGAGTGCCTCCACGATACCTAAGAGCAGGCCCCCGATCACCGCCCCGGGAGCACTCACCAGGCCGCCAATGATCGCCGCCACGAATCCCTTCAGGCTCAGAAATGTCCCGGAATCATAGCCCATGAAGGTAGACGGGGTAATGACAATACCCGCCAGGGCACTGACCCCGGCGCTCAGCGCAAAGGCAAACAAAGCCATGCGCTCGGTGTTGATGCCCATCAGCCGGGCGGCATCGCGGTTGATGGCACATGCCCGCAAGGCCTTACCGGTCATAGTGTGTTCGAAGAACAGATAAAGAAGCACAAGGATCAGGCCAGTCGTGCCCATGACCCAGAGGTTCTGTCGAGTCAGGATGGCTCCCCCGATTTCCAAAGGCGGACCAGGGGTAAAGGCTGGCAGAGGATACGGGTCCGTCCACCAGGCGATAAGTCCAAAGCCGCGAAAGGTGATGGACGCGCCGATGGTGATAATTATGAGGGAGAGGATGGAGGCGCCCCGCGCGGGGCGGATGGCCAGGGTATACAGGCCCGCGCCAATCAAGGTGACGAGCAGAACGGACACGAGGGCAGCTAAAGGTAGAGGCCAGTAGACCTCTGCCACGACGACCCGGTTGAACAGGGGGGTCTTATCGTGGAGTGTAACCGTGATCAGGGCACCCAACATGGCAAAGTCGCCCTGGGCAAAGTTCACGATACCGGTGACGTTGTGGATAATTACAAAGCCGAGGGCGATCAGTGCATAGATACTTCCCAGGGTCAGCCCGGAGAAGATG
>JBBITV010000115.1:0-483 GCA_037440585.1 Chloroflexota bacterium | reverse complement strand
AGGTGACAAGGTGACCGGGCAGGTTCACGTTGTCACTTTGTCACCTTGTCGTTGTTTTCTGATTGTCCCACAGTGACAAGGTGACTCGGTGACATGACGACACGTGACTGGAGGTCAATTCACCTTGTCACCTTGTCACCTTGTCACCTTGTCAGCCGTTCAAAGGCTAGTACTTGGCATAGTCCGCTGGGGGCACGAACACCCAGTTGCCCTTATCGATCCTGACCAGCACCAACGATTCCTTGGCAATGCCGGTGTGATCGGTGGGCGACATGTTGAAGATGCCGCTGATACCCACAAAGTTCTTCAGCCCTTCGAAGCAGTCACGTAGCTTGGCGGCGTCGGAACCGGCCTTCCCAAAGCACTGCACGGCCATCTGGATGCCATCCCAGGCGTGCCCGCCGAAGGTGCTGCGGGGCTGGCCCTTGGTGAAGGCTTCATAGTCTTTTACGTATTGAACCAGAACCTTCTTCTGCGGGTCGG
>JBBITV010000114.1:0-10148 GCA_037440585.1 Chloroflexota bacterium | reverse complement strand
CCAGGTCCACATGCTGGCCGATTTCTCCCCGGCACACACCAATAAATTGAAGTGCAGCCGCCGCTGCCAACGTTTCTTCAAAGACAAAATCGGCTTCGATGATCAGCGCATCAAACCTTTCGTTGGCCAGCCGCGCGCCGAGCTCCTCTGGATCGGCCAGTTGCCCGGTGTCCAGCCACGACTCGTAAACCACTTCGCCATACTGTCGCAAGCGAGAGAGCGAATCAGGATGAAAGGGAGCCAGAATCAAGATTTTCATGTCGAGTTGCCAGCCCGCGCGCTAGCGGAGTGGGCCGGGCCAAAGGGGTTCGGAGAGGGGCTGGTTCCTGTCCGCGCCAACTTAGTGTGGAGGAAAATGCTCGGGGAGAGGGATAGGGGAGCAAGTACACCCTGGAGCAGGCTGTCAAGGGCGGCCAGGAAGCGGATCGGAACAAGCCGCTTTAAGGGCTCAAAACGGAAAATCGAGACGGCGAGCCGGGTTTGAAGCTGAAATCCCGCCTCGCTCAAGAGCCTCTCAATCTGTTCGGGATGGACGTCAAAGTTGAGGGGTACGAATTCGTAGGGTTGTCTGGAGAAGGGATTATCTGGCTGACGGCGCAGGAGCCAGCGCAGAATGGCTTTGAGATTGCGCTTGTTAGCATACTCCAGTACGTACGTCCCGCCAGGCCGGACGACGCGGGCGATCTCGGCGAAGGCCTGGGGTAACTCCTGAACGTGATGGAGCACGCGTACGGTGACGGCGGTGTCGACAACGGAACTGGCCAGGGGCAGATAGTACAAGTCGGCGACTACGTAGTCAAAGCGACCGTCACGCCCAAGGCGCTGCCGTGCATCGTTGAGCAAGGACGGGGCATAGTCCAGCAGGATAACTCGCTCGTAGCCTTGATAAAGATCGGCCAGGCGACCGAACCCCGCGCCAATCTCGATCAGGCGCCGCCCTGCCGGCGGCAGAAGTTTCCGCAAGGCGATCCGCTCAACCTTATCTTCGTACTGGCGCCCCCGGGTCCAAAACTCCGTCCGGTAGGCACTGCCTTCGTAGTCACAGACAGGGATGGGTTCCACCAAAACCTCGTTAGAAATGTTGCACGTGCAACTCCTTCAGTTCCCTCTCGATCCCACAATCAAATCGTAAATCCCCTGCAATTCTTCTTCCGAGTAAAAATAAATCACCAACCGCCCGCCCTTGCGGCTGCGTGACAACTCCACCTTCGTGCCCAGGGCGTTACGGAACGCATCCTCAATGGCCTGCGTTTCTGGTGCCGTTTCGGGTCTTGGGCTCATCGCTGGCGGATCATGCGCAACCAGTCGCCGCACGAGTTCCTCAACCTGGCGCACGTTGAGCCCACGTTCCCGGATGAGCTTGACCACCTGGAATTGCTGTGCCTCGCTTTCCAACGGTAAGAGCGCGCGCGCATGGCCTTCGCTGATCTCGCCCGCCGCCAGGTGCGCCTGAATCGCCGCCGGAAGTCGCAGCAACCGCATCGTTTGCGTAACCGTGACCCGCGCCTTGCCTACTCGCGCCGCCACCTGCTCCTGGGTCAGCCCGAACTCTTCGACAAGCTGCCGGTAAGCCGCCGCTGCTTCCAGCGGATTGAGGTCGGTGCGTTGGAGGTTTTCCACCAGCGCCAGCTCCAGCATCGCCTGGGGTGTCGCCTCCTTGACGATGACCGGCACCGTTAGCCGGCCTGCCAGCCGCGCGGCTGCCCAACGTCGCTCGCCCGCAATGAGCGTGTATGACGCAGGCAAGCCCTCGTCCGCCTGTCGCACGATCAACGGCTGGATGACTCCATGCTCCCGTATCGATTCGGCCAGTTCCCGCAGCGATTCGGGGGCGAGGGCGTGGCGAGGTTGATACGGATTGGGCGAGATACGATCGATGTCGACCTCGATAACCTCCGCCTGAGGGGGGGGCGTTGCAGGCGGTATGAGGGTATCCAGGCCACGACCCAGGCCACGCTTCGGATTACTCATGCGGGACGGCCTCCGTGGCTGGATGGCGCAAACCGGTATCGCGGCGCAAAACTTCATCGGCCAGGGCCTGGTAGGCTAAGGCACCTGGCGATACCGGCGCATATTGGCGGATAGTCAGACCGTGGCTGGGCGCCTCACGCAAGCGTACACTGCGTGGGATCACTGCATCGAACAGGGCCTCCGGAAAATGCGCGCGGACATCCTCCAACACCTCCTGCGACAGATTCGTTCGCGCGTCAAACATCGTCATGATCAGGCCGGCAATGGCCAGGCTCGGATTCAGGCGCGCCCGGACCAGATCGATTGTGCGCGTGAGCATGCTCAGCCCTTCGAGGGGCAGGTATTCGCATTGCACAGGCACGAGGACGCCATCGGCCGCCGCCAGAGCATTGATCGTCAGCAGACCCAGGCTGGGCGGACAGTCGATCAGTACGTAATCGTAGCGATCACGCACAGGTGCCAGTGCCTCACGCAGACGGAACTCCCGCCCAAGCAACGTCACCAGCTCCACCTCGGCTCCAGCCAGGTCGAGGGACGAGGGCGCAATGGCCAGGTTAAGGTGGTTGTTCAACAAAATCGTTTGCACGAGCGGGGTATCCTGGAGCAGAGCATGATAGATGGAGCGTGTCACATTATACCTGTCGATGCCCAACGAGCTCGTTGCATTGGCCTGCGGGTCCATATCGATCAGCAAGACCCGCTGATTCCGGGCCGCCAGGTACGCACCCAGATTCACTACTGTCGTCGTCTTGCCGACCCCGCCTTTTTGATTGGCGATGGCATAAACCCGAGGCATCAGATTCCCCTTAACCGGCCTTCCTTCAACCGTAGCTCGACTTGCTCGCGCGTCGGGATCGCCGAAACACCCGGACCCTCGATACAAAAAGAGGCCACACAGTTGGCAAAATGCGTCGCGACCTGCGGGTCACCCGTCTCATGCAAACGGACCAGGAAGGCGGCTGCAAACACGTCACCTGCGCCTGTCGGATCTCGCTCCTCGGCGACAAAGGCTGGAAAGTGCTCGTGTCGCCCACGGTGATAGAGGTCGGCCCCTCGCGCACCGTCCGTCACCACGACAATCTTCGCCAGGCGCGTGTACGTGGCAATCAGCGCCTCGTCCCGGTTCACGTCCTCTTGACTGAAGACCAATACATCGGCATGGGCCAGGACCTCTGCAGCATTTGCCCAAGGGATGTGGTGAACCCGACCGCCGTCATCCCACCGGCGCAGCCAGCCTTGTGGCGTCACTCCGACGAGGCTGTGCGGGAACACGCGTCCCAGGTCTGGCGGCAATTCCTGAGCCAGGGGTGCTAGATGAGCAATCGGTGCCGCACGCCAGCCGTCCGGCACCTCTGTCCCAGGAATTGAATCCGCGCGTGCGCGCAGATACTGCACCCGGTGTCCATCAGGATACAGGTTCTCAAAAGCAGTTGTCTCCCGTGAGGGCAGTCTGACGACCGAGATCCCTGCTAAAACATCTCCAGTGTCCAGATCTGAGCTCGCCCGCGTCACGATCCCGGCCCGCAGTCCCAGGTTGCGTACGGTGACCGCGGCATACGTCACGGTCCCGCCTACGGTGTAACCATCTGGCTTGAGATCTTTGGTGATGTGCCCCACCACCACGAAGTCAACTGGCTGCATCTATTTACCCAAAGCCATCACCAGCAGGACGCGACAGCGCCCTACTGCTGATGGCTAATTGCACCCAGGAAAAAAACAGGGAAAGAAGGGGAACAAGGGGTACTTTTCCCCTCTTTCCCACCTTTCCCTGATTCCCCCCTTCCTCTTCTTCGCTCGCTGACTGGTCGGCTATCGTCTCGGCCGGATGGTGACCTTACGGGCCTCTCCGTCGCCAATGCTCATCGTCGTGACGGCATGATGGTCACGGAGCGAGAGATGGATAATACGGCGCTCGTAGGCAGGCATCGGTTCGAGGGCCACCGGGCGGCCTTCCCGAATCGCTCGCTCGGCCATCCGATGGGCCAAATCACGCAGATGGCGCTCCCGGCGCACCTTCCATCCGCCTATGTCCAAGACGATGTTGGCCCATTGTCGCGTGCGCTGGTTTACCATGAGGCGCGTCAGAAATTGAAGCGCGCTGAGCGTCTCACCCCGCCGGCCAATCAGAAATCCCAGGTCGTTCCCGAGAATATCGACCACGAATGCATCGGTTTCAGTACTGGCCATCGCTGGCGTCGGATCGTGAACCTTCACCTCGGCACTGATGCCCATCGCCTCCAGAAGGCCCTGAACCGTCGTTCGCGCGATCTCGCGCAGGTTGGTATCCATCACCCCCTCAGGGGCGGGAGCGGGCGCAATGGCGGGCTCAGCGGCAGGCGTAACTGGTTCCAGCAACGGCGGCTCTGCCGCACGAGCGGCGGGAATGACCGTCAAACGAACCCGGGCGCTCTCGCCGCCGAAGCCTAGAATACCTCGACTGCCTTCGTGTAAAACCTCGATCTTCACCTCATCGCGTAAGACCCCCAACTGGGCCAACCCGCGCTGAATGGCTTCGTCTACGTTCTTCGCGCTAACCTCGACGCTTCCTTTTTCGCCTGGTCCTAGACCCATCACTCCTCTGACCTTTCTCCGGCCTGGCTGATCCAGATGGATCGACATCGCCAGCGGATACGACCACCGCTTTGGCCGTAACCCCGTCACCTTTCGCGCTTCGTTCTGGTAGCAGCCCCCCCCAACCCGTCTGAAAATACTGGATGACGATCCCGACGAGGCTGCTAACTACCCAATAGAGCGAGAGGCCGGATGCAAACTGCAGGCTGAAGAACCCGAACATGAATGGCATCATCAGCGTCATCGACTGATTGAATGAGGCCGTCTGGGTATCGGTGGGGGGTGTGACGATCATTTTCTGCTGAATGTAGGTGCTGACCGCCACCAAAATCGGCAGTATGCGCCAGGTCCATCCACAGAAACCTGGCATTCAGCGGTACCAGGTCCGAGAGCCATTGCAGTCCGGGCAGTATGCTCTGGGAAAGCTGGAAAAGCTGCAGCGGGCTGTTCCCCAACCCGCGTAGGACGGCCTGGTACAAACCGATCCAGATGGGGAGTTGAACCAGCATTGGCAGACAGCCACCCAGAGGGTTAACGCCTGCTTCCTTGTACAATTCCATCTGTGCCTGGGCCAGTTTCTCGCGATCGTTCTTGTATTTCTTTTGCAACTCCTGGATCCTCGGTTGCAACGCCTGCATCGCCTTGGCTGATCTTTGCTGTGGCAACGTTAAGGGTAAAGTTACCACCCGCACGATGATGGTGAATACGGCGATGCTTAACGCGAAATTGTGCCCCAAGAACTCGTACAGGAGCAGCAATAGATTAAGCATAGGAACTGTGATCAAATTCCAGAAGGCGTCCATTAAGTATCGAATTCCTCAGCTATTTGCGCGGTGTAAACGTCCACAACTCCAGTCCACTGGCGCGCTTGAAAGCAGTGACCCGTCCATCCAGGTCTGCTACGTACAGTACATCCTCAGCAACGACCGGTGTGGTCAGCGAACCTTTAGGCAACGTCTTCTTCCACTGCGGCTTCCCCGTCGCTGCGTCCAGGGCGAGCACCTCGCCGGTAGTGCCGCTGTCCGTCACGACGTACAGCGTCTTATCGCCGAGAGCAGCGCCGGCACGTATAGGATTACCGGCATCGAACTCCCAAACTTTGGCTCCTTTATTCTGAGTATCCAGCGCGTAGACCTTATGGTCGATGGACGTCACGAAAACGGTACCATCAGCGATAACCGGTTCACTCCACACCCAGTTGCCGGTCGAGAACTCCCACAATTTCTCGCCCCGCTCGGCATCGACTGCATAGACCTTGCCATCCAGCGCGCCAAAGTAAAGTACGCCATCCTGCAATGCAGCCTGGCTGGCAATAGCTCCGCCCGCCTCAAATTTCCAGTTCATCTGTCCTGTAGCCGCATCCAGGCTATACAGGTTGTGATCCAGCGACCCAACGTAGATGCGGCTGCTTGCCACAGTCGGAGTAGCCCAGACCCAATGGCCGGTGGTGTAATTCCACAGCATGCTACCGTTTGTTGCGTCAAGGGCGTAGACATTTCGATCTGAGGAGCCTACGTAGAGGCGCTTGCCATCAACCGCTGGTGCACCCACGACAGCATCTTTTGCATCGAATTTCCACTTCTCCACGGTTGCGTCTTTCGGTAGATCCGACGCCCGCAAAAGACTGTTTGTGGGATCAACCGCCAACAGCTTGTTTTCAAATGACCCGACGTAAATCAACCCTTCGCCCGCAGCCAGCGCGGTGAAGGGCTTAGGTGCTTTTTGATCGGCCTTTACCGGATATTCCCACTGTTGAGCGCCCGTCTCAGCCGACAGAGCGTATAGCTTTCCTTGCGGAGTAGTAACATAGACGACACCGCCCGCCACGATCAGCCCTGGCCAGGTTGACGTCGGCACGATGGTGCCGCAGCCGGACAACACGCTTGCCAGGGCCAACCCCAAGAGGAGTCGAGCTCCTCTTGATTTCAATTTTGTTGTAAAATGAACGATCTTCAAAGAGCCACCAATTCTTGCTGGTTTTGAATAATGCTTCTGGGATTAGGGTTTTCTGTCAGTCATGGTACAGGGTCGAACCCACCAGGATTGAGAGGATGGCAACGCGCAATTCTACGCACCCCCAACCATCCACCCTGCAGCAGCCCGTATTTCTCAATCGCCTGAACCGTATACTCCGAGCAGGAAGGGTAAAATCGACAAGTCGGCGGCAAAACCCGAGAAATCGTCCGCTGATATAGCCTAATCAGCTTGAGCACGATAGCCTGCATCCTGGCCTGAGACTCCTTCGTCTAAAAGCAGATGCGTCTGCCAGAGCAACTGGCTCATCGCCGCCCGGACCTGGCTGAACGTCGCCACTTGCATGGGAGGGCGAGCAATAAATACCAGGTCCCAACCGGGAGCCACGCGCTCCAGATTCTGGTGCGCCGCCTCGCGCAACAACCGCTTCACCCGGTTGCGTTGCACCGCCTTCCCTATCCGCTTACCGACACTAAACCCGAAGCGGCTGTGGTCCATTGAGTTCGGTGACGCCACCAACACCAACCACGTATTTGCCCACGAGCGGCCCTCGCGCCTCACCCGCTGGAAATCTTCATCCCTCGTCAGACGGTAGTGTTTCTTCAAGTACTTAGCCATCAGCCATCAGCCATCGCCTTGCAGCGTTGGCTGATGGCTGAATGTTCACTTCTTGTGCACCGATGGAGTCAGGCGCTTGCGGCCACGTAACCGGCGGCGTTGGAGCACCGCGCGTCCCTCACGGGTTCGCATGCGACGGCGAAATCCATGCACGCGCAGCCGCCGTCGCTTCTTGGGCTGATATGTTCGCTTCGGCATGCCGTTATTACTCCTCGCAAGTCTAAAAACCAATTATACCCTTAGTAGCTGAGAGCGTCAAATAGCCGCCGGGCCGGTTTTCCAAGATTACGGTTGACGAACAACTTGACCTACACCGAATTCTAGCCTAGAATAACCTACGACCCGCAGTTCCGTTTACGGTGCAGGAAACACCGGTTTCAGCCGGTAAGAATGCCGACCTAAATCGGTGTTCCACGGAGGACGCATCATGCAATCTCTGAATCTGGACTGGGCTGCTATCCGCGAGGAAGCTACAAACATCCTCAGTCGGCTCATCCAGTTCGATACGACCAACCCGCCTGGAAACGAGCGCCCGGCGGCCGATTATCTCCTGAGCCTCCTGGAACAGGCAGGCCTCCGGGGCGAGATCCTCGAGCCGGCGCCGGGGCGCGCCAACCTGGTGGCCCGCCTGCGCGGCAGCGGCGAGGCCGGCCCGCTGCTCCTCCTCGGCCACACAGACGTTGTATATGCTGACCCAGCCGTTTGGCAGCGGCCACCGTTCAGCGGCCTCGTCGAAGACGGCGTGATCTGGGGCCGTGGTGCTATCGATATGAAGAGCATGGTCGTTATGGAATTGATGACAATGATCCTCTACCACCGCCTGGGTCTGCCCCTCAAACGCGACCTTATCTTCCTGGCTGTTGCTGACGAAGAGGCCCTCGGAAGGTTCGGCGCTGGCTGGCTCGTCGATCACCACTGGGACAAAATCGCCGCCGAGTATGTGATCAACGAAGGCGGCGAAGGCATCCGCATCGGCGAACGCATCCTGTACCTGGTCGCCACTGGCGAGAAAGGCTACGCCGACTTACGACTTACGGCCACCGGTCGTGGCGGTCATTCTTCCCGGCCTGAGGGGCCAAATCCTATCGTCACCCTGGCGCGCGGCCTGGCGCGCATCGGCGAGTATCGTTCGCCCCCGGCACCCACGCCGACGATGGAGCGGTTCTTACAGAAGCTGGGACAGCGCCTGGGCACTGGCCCTCTTATGGCCGGCATGGTGGATGACCTGATCGCGCAAGGGATCCTGCCATCGTTCCTCAAGTATACTTTACGTAACGTCTTCTCTCCTACCGTCGTCCGGGCCGGGCAGAAAAACAACGTAATCCCGCCCCGCGCCGAGGCAAACGTCAACTGCCGCTTGCTGCCCGGCGTCGGCCAGGCGGACATCGTGAACGAGCTGCAGACTGCACTGGGCGAAGAAAACCTCGGCATCGAGGTAAGTGAGTTCAACCCGGCCTCGGAGTCCCCGACGCATACACCGTTATTCGACGTGATCGAGCGCAGTCTGGAGCGTGCCGAACCGGACAGCCTCGTGCTGCCGTTCCTGATGCCGGCGGCGACAGATTCGCGCTTTTTCCGCGCCCGGGGCGTTACCGCCTACGGCCTGACACCAGTTATCTTGAACCTGGATGAGTACGGAACGGTGCACAGCGCCGACGAGCGGATTTCGGTGGAGAACTTAGAGCGCGGTACGCGGCGCCTGTTTGAGATTGTAAGACAATTCTGCGGAGCACAATAATGAATAGGCTTGGGGTTCCGGTCGCCCGCGCGCGACCCATTATCGTCGTCATTGCAGCACTGCTCATTGCCCTTGGCGTGATACTACTGGCCTGGGGCGTCACCCCCTGGGTGGCGCCCCTGACAATAGATCAGCCGTCGCCTGCGGAACAGAGCCTTCTGGTCCGCGGCCGCGAGGTCACCGATGCGTTGCCGGCGCCTGGCTCAGGCGTGGTGGCCATCCTGCCGGATAATTCTCCTCAGTCTGAAAAGAGTCCAGAATCCGAAGTCCGGGGTCCGGAGTTCGATGTGCCATCTCCGACCCCGGACCCCGGACTCCCGACCCCGGTTCCCACTCCCGGACGCATCCCAGCCCGCTCTGCGCCGACCCGTATCGTCGCCCCGTCGATCAAGTTGGATGCGAAAGTAATCGAAGTCGGCTGGAAAGTGGTCAAGCAGGGCAATAGGCAGACCAGCGTTTGGGAAACAGCAGACTATGCCGCCGGCTTTCACAAAACATCCGCCTACCCTGGCAATCCCGGCAACACCGTCATCTCCGGACACCACAACATCAAGGGCGAAGTCTTTCGATATCTGGTCAATCTTGAAATTGGCGACACCATAACCTTATACGCCGAAGAACGACCTTACGTCTACCGCGTGGTCGACAGGTTCATCCTCCAGGAAGAAGGCGCCCCGCTGGAGCAGCGCTACAAAAATGCACAGTGGATTGCCCCCTTCAACGACGAGCGACTGACCCTGGTCACCTGCTGGCCTTACTGGACCAATACGCACCGCGTTATCGTCATTGCCAAGCCGGTGCTGGCGCCTGAGGAAGCCCCGTCGACGACCTCGGGCGGGGTTACGTCTGGCGCTCGCCCCTAAACCACAGCTTCCCTTTTCAATAATGCATCTGGATTCAAACGAATTGCGAAAATTGAGCAAAAATCGGGTTGAAAGGTACTTGACAAGTACGGAGAGAAATGCTATAATAAGCTTCGCTCTCGTGGAGAGATACATGAGACTGCGAAGAACATTTTTAAACGTGAAGGTAACAGCCAAATAATGGTGTGATTGAGCTCCAACAGGACTGTCTGTGCAGCCTGGTGATGAGCCAGGCTGTTTTGTGTCTAGACGATGGGCCATTAGGGATTGTCAAGCAGGGTAACCTGGTTAACAATCCCTAGCGACAGATCGCTAGCAGCGTGAGACAAAACGTACATTAACAACTGAAGAGAGGGGAAGTTAGAGTAAGGAACGGAGAGGCGAACCAGGCGTTTGAAACAAGAAGAGAGATT
>JBBITV010000113.1:0-10159 GCA_037440585.1 Chloroflexota bacterium | reverse complement strand
TGGGCTCTTCCACCTCCCTGGCGCTGGATGATGGAGGGCGGCCCCACATCAGCTATTATGACTACACCAACGGCGACCTGAAGTATGCCAGTGCCCTGCCCGACCTGAGCGCCTCCTCTGCGGATATCTCCTGGACACCCACCTCTCCGCAGGAGGGAGACCTGGTGATCATCACGGCCGTCGTCCGCAACCACGGCAACGCCGATGCCCACGACGTGAAGGTCGCCTTCGAGGACAACGCCAACGGGCCGTGGCCCGTGGTGGTGCCCATCGGCGAGGATGTTATCCCAACCGTCGCCGCCGGGGGCTCGGCCGTGGCCGCGGTAGTGTGGAACACAACCGGCCAGGGGGGAGACAACATCATCACGGTGAAGGTGGACCCAGAGGATACGATCACCGAGCCGGACGAGAGCGACAACCAGGCCTCGCGTGTCATCGTGGTCCGTGGGCGCCTGGGTCTCTATCTACCCATCATTCTGAAGAACTACGTCTCGCCAGTCGTCACGCCCACCCCGACACGCACACCGACACGCACACCGACAAAGACACCTACCCCGACGCGCACTGCCACCCCAACATCCACCTGCACATCCACGCCCACCCCTACTTGGGAGCTACCTCCCCATCGCGTCGAGGTCCCAACCTTGTACAAGGAGTTCCTGGGCTGCACTTCGGTCTTCACCGTGACCAACCTCACTTCGGACAGTGCCAACGTAATGGCCGAGTTCTTCGACCGCTGCGACGTCCTCGTGGCGCAACGCTTCGATGTCCTTCCTCCCCTCGGCCACTGGACGGTGAACCTGCGCGACGTCATCGAGATTCCGCCCGGCTTTGAAGGCCGTGGGGTGGTCAGCTCCGACCAGCCTATCACCGCTACGGTGGATGTCTGCCCGGGCGGCCCAGTGACGCCCACTGCCACACCCACCACAATGCCCACCGTCACGGTGACCCCCACCGCCACGCCGATGCCTACGTCCACGCCCACCCCCACACCCACAGGGACCGTCACCCCCGGGCTTACGGTTCAGGGGCACGTGCGGCTGAACAGTGCCGCCGGTCCGGGTGTCCCTAACGTGGCCATTCATCTCTACTTCGCGGGTTACGCCCCTGGCCCCGTGGTGGCGACCACCAATGCAGATGGTTACTACGAGACGCCTTTCTTCTACATCCCTGGAGATGAAATGGTCACCGTGTGGCCCGAACTGCCTGGCTACACCTTCGATCCGCCCCAACTCTCCTGGCGGCATTATTACGGTGGGGAGATCGCCGTCATCAATTTTGTTGCATATCTCGCAACACCCACACCCACGCCGACAAACACGGCCACCCCGACGCGCACCGCCACCTCAACATCCACCCGCACACCTACACCGACCGTGACGGCGACGCCCACTGCTCAGGGCCCCCTGCCCGATAAATTCTTCTTCGCCATCGGCCGCCTCCAGGCGCCGGTGGGGCAGTTCGCCAGGCCCTCTGACGTGGCAGTGGCTCCCGACGGTACGGTCTACGTGGCGGACGCGGACAACTACCGCACCCAGGCCTTCGGCCCAACCTATCCGGCTACCCGGCGGGGAGAGTACTTCCAGTGCGACGCTCTTCCTGGCGACGGGTGATCACCCGGTGCGGCTGGAGTACAACGACATCAGTGGGCCGGCGGCCGCGCGCCTGCACGGCACGCCGGATCGGGGTTCATGGGATTACTGCTGTACTTTGACACCGAACTTGACTATAGTCAGGTTTGGTGTAACAATTAGAGCTAGCTCATGATCTGGCTCACACTTGATAGCCGCGGAAAAAATCATGCCCTTTGAGACCGCTCGCCCTGTCACCGGACCGGCGTTCTTTGACCGGAAGCAAGAATTGCAAACGCTACTGAAAAGCGCCCACGATCTTCTGCACGGCAAACAGACCTACTGGGCGATTATCGGCTTCCGCAAGATCGGCAAATCCAGCCTGCTTTGGGAATTCGAGAGACATCTACCGGAGAGTATCCTCAGCGTTCACCTGGATTGCTGGGAGATTCGACTCAACCCCTATGCCTTTTTCCACGAGCTCGTGAAGCAATTGGTGAACAGTTACCTCATCAAATCAGGGGATGTAGAGAAAGTGGGCTATGTGGATAGGCTGGCCAGTCTCAGCCAGGGCCTCGACTTTTCCCTCACTCTGGCCCGCCTGCAGCTCCTGGGGCTGGAATCCCTGAATCGCGCCGCCACCGCACTCCGTTTGCTGGAAAGACACGAGTTTTCGTACGAATTATTTGACACCATCGTCGATTTGCCACAAGCCCTGAGCCAGGAAACGGACCGAAGGTGCGTAGTGATCATCGACGAGTTCCAGGAACTGAAGAGTCTGGAGAGATTCAAGGCGGTCAAAGAACACATCGGCGATCTTTTTGCCTTCCTGCGCGGCCATTGGCAAAGGCACGACCGGGTGAACTACATGGTGGGTGGTTCCAAGATCACGCTCCTCCGCGATCTCCTGCTGGATGTCAACGCGCCCTTCTTCCAGCATTTTCGGTTGCTCGATCTGCAACCCTTCTCCCGCCAGGAGGCCGTCGAGCTCTTGACCACCTTCGTCCCGGAGGAGGGTAAGACAATTCCCTTGTCTCTGGCTCACGAGATCATCGATCTGGTGGGAGCCAATCCCTTCTACTTGCAAGTCATAGGGGAGGAGCTGTGCGCCGAGGAATCAACAGAGGAAATCAGGGCTGTCACACTCAAAACCACCTTGCAGAGAACGCTGTTCGACAACACGGGCCGGCTGAATCTGTACTTTCAGCGTCTGCTGAACGACATCATTGGGAAGTCCAGCTCACTGGAATCTGTCTTGCTTACTCTGACCGAGGACAGGCGAATCACCGATATTGCTCGCGCGATCCACGTTGATTCGGGCACAGCCAGCAACTGGCTGGGCCGGCTGCTTAAGGAAGACATCGTGGTCCGGCATGAGGATGGTACATACAGCATCCCTGACCCGGGCTTCAAGTTGTGGTTGAGGTCGCGGTCCGACATCCAGACCGTGCTGCCGCCCCTGGTCTTGGGCACCGAAACGGAAAAACTGGTCGCCAGGCGATTGATGGCACAAGGGGTGAGGCTGGTCAATCACTCGCAGGCAAGCCGTGGTGCATATGACCTGCTGGCCCAGATGAACGGCCAGGCCGTCGGCCTGCAGTGCAAGAAGGTGGATCTGCCGTATTACCTGCCTCGGGAGGAATACGACTTGATGCAGGCCTGGGCTCAGAAACTGGGCTGGATACCCGTTCTGGCGCTCAACTTTCAGGGCGAGATCCGGTTCTACAGGCTGGACCAGCTACAGGCCATGGAGAAGCATTATCGAGTGGACGACCAGACACCTGCGCTAAAGACCCTGTTAGCCTTGCTCTCTATTTGACCGCGTCTGGCGTTTCTGCTAGAATTATGGCTACCCACGCCCCCATCGTCTAGAGGACCAGGACGCGGCCCTTTCAAGGCTGAAACGGGGATTCGAATTCCCCTGGGGGCATCCCGTGTCTCACATTCTCCTGCTCGAGCCCTATTACGGTGGCTCCCACCGCCTCTTTGTAGACGGCTTCTGCCGCCACACCCGCCACGCGACGACCCTCTACGCCCTACCCGCGCGCTTCTGGAAATGGCGCATGCACGGCGCCGCTGTCCACTTCGCCCGGCGCCTGCGCACCGAGAACCTCCGCCCGGACATCCTGTTCGCCTCGGACATGCTCGACCTGGCCGCGTTCAAAGGGCTGGCTGGCGACTTGGTGGCCGACGTACCAGCCGTAGTCTACTTCCACGAGAACCAGCTCACTTACCCACCCCCACCCGGCACCAAACGCGATTTGCATTACGGCTGGATCAACTTCACTTCCTGCCTGGCCGCCGACCGGATCCTCTTCAACTCCGCCTACCACCGCGCCAGTTTCCTGGACGAACTGCCGCGCCTGCTCAAGCACTTCCCCGACTACAACCACCTGGAAACGGTCGCCGAGATCGAACGAAAATGCCAGGTGCTGCCTTTAGGCTGCGACCTGGCTCGACTGGATCCGAGACCCCAAGGGTTTCTGAAACCCTTGGGGTCTGGTAGTATTATCCTCTGGAATCAACGTTGGGAGTACGACAAGAACCCCGCCGAGTTTTTCGCTGCACTCTACCAGATGCTAGACGAGGGCCACGATTTCAACGTCATTCTGGCGGGCGAGAACTTCCGCAACCAGCCCGCCGAATTCGAGGAAGCGCGCCAGCGTCTCGGCGCGCGGGTGCTGCACTACGGCTATGCCGCTGACCCTGCCGAATACGCCCGCTTGCTCTGGCAGGCTGACATTGTCGTCAGCACAGCTATTCACGAGTTCTTCGGCCTGGCCACGGTTGAGGCCATCTATTGTGACTGCTACCCGATCCTGCCTCACCGGCTGGCCTACCCGGAGCTCATCCCGCCGGAATCTCACGACCGGTACCTCTACCGTGATTTCGACGGCCTGCTGGAGCGGCTGCGCTGGACGCTCACGCACTCGGACGAGTTGCGCCAGCATAGCCTGCGATCGTGGGTCGCGCGTCTTGATTGGGCAAACATGATCGCGACTTACGACCGATGCCTGACCTCTACCAACTCTCTGTCGCTATCGGCTTGCCATACAAGAACCAGTACTGGTCCTGAGCATAGGCGCCAGCACGCTCAGCACCCCAGACAAACGCCCCCGGCATAAACATCCGCTTCAGGCGCGCGTCCAGCGGCGCGAGCCGCGCTCGGGTATCGGCCAGGTTGGCCATGCCTGAAACGTCTCTCAGCAAGTCCTCCATGCGCACCCGGATCCAGACCTCGCTCGCGTAATCCTCGGCACAACTACGCTTGCCCGCCATGCAATCATCGATGAACCACGTCCAGGAATCCAGCAGGCTCTTCAGCTCCCAGAGCACTTTGTCCGCGTACTGGGCAACCCATTGCGACTTGAGCGCCCGCCAGCGCTCACGGATTGCCTGAAACTGGCGTTGCTCATCCGGGGTTAGTTGGGTCCGCTGCCGCTCGAGGGCCTGCAAGCGGTCCAGGAGTGCGCCAACGGTCATCTTGGGCAATTTATCGCCTTCCGGGGTCCGCACGACGAGCTGGCGGTAAAGCTTGTCGCCGAACAAATAGTCTTCCAGCTCATTGACCATCGCCTGGGCCAGGGCCAGGTTGGTGGCTGGCAGTGTACTAGTTCCCATACTTCCTCTCCTTCCCTGTCTGTCCGGCTCCCTGGGGATGCCTGACCCCCTGACGCTGCAAAATCCCCTCTGAAAATGAGGCTCTCATGCCCTTACAAACTGTCGCCGGAAGATCAGCAAGCTGATAATGAAAAGGATGATGCCCTGACCCAGCAACGCCAGCAAGTATGGCACTGACGGGGCCATACCACGCAACATCACGTCCTGCAAGGTGATTATGCCATACGTGACCGGCAAGAGATAGGACACCACCCGGATTGGCCACACCAGAGCCGAGATTGGCAGCACGAAGCCGCTAAAGAACATCGACGCCAGCAGGACGATCATCGATAGTTGCACGGCCTGGCTGTCCGATCCGGAGATCGCCGAAATTGCAAACCCAACCCCTAACGAAGCAAACAGCATTAGAACCAGCCCCGCAGCGTAGTCCTGCCAGCGACCCAGAATGGGCACTTTGAGCAATGTCGCCAGCAATAGGGTCAAGATCGCCGCAATCACGATGCTCATGAGCAAATAACTTAGATACTTGCCCGTCAGGGTCTCCATCGGGGACACCGGCGACACGCGAAAGACCTCGATGGCTCCCAACAACCGCTCTCTCACCAGCGATAAGGCCGAAATCGTCACCGCCATGTGTTGTAAGATCAGGGCCAGGACTGCCGGGGCATAGAAGATCACGAAACTGGGTTGCAGCGGCGCAACCGTCCTGGTCTGAGTCGTAAAAGGCGAGACCAAAACACTCGCTGGAATAGACCTGAGGTGCTGGATGACGGTGTCTATCTGGGACAAATTGCCCTCCATCCGGCGCAATTGGGCATCCCAGACGACCAGGCTCTGGTCCTGGCGATCCAGAGACTGGCGCAATTCGGCAGAATCGGCCTGCAACTTCTGGACATTGTCGAGCAACGTGTCGGCATCCGAGGGCGCGCCCTGCTCACCGAGATTCTGCTTGACTCCTTGCATCACCCCGGCGCTCACCCCGACCAGACCCGCGAGCGCTGTCGTGGAACTATCCAGGCGCTCTAGAGCGTCACGCGCACGCTGCCGGTCGCCCGAGGTGATGGCCGCACGGGCCTGTTTGATGGCGTCCTGGGCTTCCTGTATCTCCGTCTGGGACTCGCCAGCTCGCCTCTGAGCCTCCTGGGTCAGGTGCAGCAAGATACGGCGGTTGACCTCAGACACATACACCCGACCGAAGTAGCCGATGTAGCCCGATTGGGTCGGGTCAATCTCATTATGATAAAGGGTTAACAGCGCTTGCTCGCCTCGTGCAATTCTGTCAAGCGAATCGTCAGGAACGACAACGACCGCGTCCACCTCACGTTGCTCCAGGTGCCGTTTGGCTTCCGCCTCGTTCGAGGTTACCCCGACCAGGCGCAATTGTTTGCCCAGGCTCTCTGAGTACTCCTTGGCCTGCTGCTCGAGCGGGCTGCCGGGCGGGACCACCAACTCAGTTCTGAGGACGCGCGCTTCGCCGGAATACCCGATGCCGAACAACAACAGGATGAGGAACGGCCCCAGGATCAGGCTAAGCACCAGGCGCGGCTGGCGCGCCACCTCGGCGAATTCTTTCCGCACAAATGACGAGACCCGGATCAGCCTGTTAAGCATCGACATGCTCCTTACCGACTAACGCCACGAAAACGTCATCGAAAGGCGGCTTGTATTCCTCGAGACTCTCCGGATTCAGCCCGGCTGATTTCAGCGCATCCACGATGTGGGGCATTGCCGTGGATGCCTCTTCCACTATCACACGCGCCTGGTCTGCCACGCTGGTGTCCACCCTTCTTAAACCGGGCACACCACTGAACAGCGACCGGTGGCGATGTCCCAATCCCGGCGCTCGCACCAGCACGATTTCACCCTCGAAAGCGCGTTTGCGCAGGTTATCCGGGGTATCCACAGCGATCAGCCGTCCCTTGTTCATAATCGCTACCCTGTCGCAGTACTCCGACTCGGTCACGTACTGTGTCGTCACGAACAGACTCCGGCCCTCGGCTTTGAGCTCGCGGAACCCCTGCCAGAACTTAGCCCGGAGGATCGGATCGATCCCGGCCGTCGGTTCATCCAGAAAGATCAACGCTGGGTTGTGCATGAGCGAGCACGCCAGCTCCAGCCGTCGTTGCATGCCGCCGGAGATGTCGCGCGCCAGCTTATTTTGGTGGTCCCATAACTCCACGAATTCGAGCAGTTTTCTACGCTGCCTGCCCCGCGACCGCCAGCCGACGCCATAGAGCGAAGCGGCAAAATCCAGGTTCTCCCGGACCGACAGCGTTGGATAAAGCGCGAACAATTGGGGCATGTAACCGATCTGCGCTCTCAATTCTTGATCGAACTCTTCCGGCCGCGTACCCAGAACCCGCACCAGCCCCTCACTCGGGCGGTAAACCCCGCAGAGCATACGCACGGTGGTCGTCTTGCCGCACCCGCTCGGACCGATAAAGCCAAAGATCTCGCCCTCGTGTACCGACAAAGTGACATCCTGAACTGCGGGGAACCCAGCAAATGTCTTGCTGACCCGCATCATTTCGATTACGGACTGTGACTCAGACACAAACCACCTCCTGAGACAACCTAGAGCCCCTCGTGGAGCTGGCTCAGACGATTGCGCATCCGCTGCAGGATAGGATGTAGCGGTGTATCTTTCAGCGAGACGGCGATAGGGATTGTCAGGTCCAGGGGCACGGTCAGGCTCACCGGCACTGAGGTATCCAGGCGCACCGGCACCTGGGTGCTAATCGGCACTGTGGTGTGGATCGGGACGGACAGCGGAACGTTGAGCACTGTCACGGGAATGACTGTGCTGACTTGCACCTCGGTCCGGATGGGAAATAGGAGGTCTTCGTGAATGGGGACGTCGCCCCGGAAGGGGATCGCCTGATTCAGATGAAAGTCATAGCGAAGGTCACTGGCATACAGCGCATCCAGGCCCGCCATAGCCTCACCAACCGCCGAGCGCGCCGCCTCACGTGTTCGCCCTAGTTGCCATATCAAAACAAGGTTCAGCACCAACGATAGACACGCCAGAAACACAGCCAGGCCGAGCAGCAGGCGGTCGCGACGGTTAGACATGATTGGGCACCTCCACCTACATCGATAGTCGGGCCAGCACGCGCCGCTCCAGCGGCCGCTTCCATTTAGTTAGCCACGACTCGTGTGGACTGGTTGGAACGACGAGGATGGTGTACAGGCCTGCGCGGTTTCCGGCCCAAACATCAGTAAAAATCTGGTCGCCGACCATGGCCGCCTGGTCGGGCCGCAGGCCGAGGCATTGCAAGCCCCGCCGCAGTCCACGGGTCAGCGGCTTGCGTGCCAGGGGGATGCCAGGGATGCCGAGTGCCTGAGCCAGGGTACTGGTACGGCCAGGCGTTGCATTGGTTACAATACACAGTTCCATGCCGCGCGTGCGAGCGTGGTTCACCCACTCCCGGATCGGCGCCTCAATTTCATCGGCATAGTTGTCGAGCAAAGTGTTGTCCAGATCGAGCAACAACCCGCAGATGCCGCGTGCCCGAAGCTCGTCCAATGGAATATCTGCCACACGCTTCACGTAGAGGTCGGGGGTGAAAGCGTCGAGCCAGCTCACTTCTTCTCCTTCATACAAAGGCCCGTGGACAATCCACGGGCCTTTGTCATGCGGCCGCCTGGCCTCATACCCCCGACAGGACTCGAACCTGCGCGCACGGCTCCGGAGGCCGCTGCTCTATCCTCTGAGCTACGGGGGCAACGGGTCAACAAAATTATACCACAGAGCGCACGTGGCGGCAAACCCCCATTAAAAAAAGCAGCGCACCCGGGTGCCCCTCCCGAGTGCGCTGCTTACGCAAGGAGGTTAGTCACACCGTGACCAACCTTCTTACATTATACGCCATTCTGCCCTGGCGTCAAGTCCATGTGAATTGATCGCTGAGAAACTCTCGCACGCAGGCTTCCACGGCTTCACCTGATGGACGGCTGAGGTCAAACCAGCGTATCCGCGTGTCAGACAGGTGGAACCAGTTATACTGTTGCCGGACGAAACGGCGGGTGTTTCGCTTGATCAACCGGATCGCTTCGTCCAGACTCACCTCACCGCGCAGGTACCGGCCTATTTCCCCATAACCCAGCCCCGACATAGAGGGTAGGTCCCAGGCGTAGTGCTGATCCACCAGGCGCTGTACCTCGGCTACCAGGCCCCGACGTATCATCTCGTCAATGCGCTCATCGATGCGATGGTAGAGTAATTCCCGTGGAAGAGTCAGCCCGACCATCAGGATGCGATAGGGTGGTGGTACCTTGCATTGCGCTGCGGAGATGGGCTGCCCGGTCGCATGGAAGACCTCCAGGGCACGGATCACCCGGCGGACGTTACGCGGGTCGATCCGGGCGGCTGCAACGGGATCGATCACTGCCAGCCGGGCGTGGAGAGCTCCCGCACCAGCCTCGCGTGCTTCGGCATACCATCGCTCTCGCAATTCCCAATCAGGCGCAACCTCGGGCACCGTCCAGCCTTCGACCACGGCCAACACGTATTGGCCTGTTCCGCCAACCAGAAACGGCACGCGCGCGCGACCAGCAATCTCGTTCACAGCAGCGTAAGCACGCGCCTGGAACTCGGCCAACGTCAGGATCTGATCTGGGTCCAGGATGTCAATCAAGTGGTGCGGCACCCGCCTCCGCTCCTCCCATGTGGGCTTGGCCGTGCCAATGTCCATATCCCGGTATACTTGTCGTGAGTCGGCAGATACCACTTCTCCGCCGAAGACTTCACACAGCCGGATCGCTATCGCAGTCTTCCCAACCGCTGTCGGCCCAACAATTGCAATCAACGGAGGCAGTGCGGTTGTACTATGATTCACTGACGGCATTCTCAATATGCTCCAGCCGCACCAGCCGGCCCCGCTCGTCCAGTTCGACCACGACCACGTCAATACGCCAATTCTCAGGCAGAACCTCGGAAGCCTGTTCCTGTAGATAGGTTTGCGCCA
>JBBITV010000112.1:0-10250 GCA_037440585.1 Chloroflexota bacterium | reverse complement strand
GACCTACCAGATTTTAACCTGGCGACCGCGCCGGAAAAAGGCCGACAATGCTGATGACGCGCGTTCGCGCAGCGAAGACACCGACTCAAGCCATCATCTACGGCTGCACGAACGCGCGTCAGACGAAGAAGAAGAATTCCCCCACTTCGCCCTGTTCGACCAGCGAGATTGGGGCTTGATCATCTACGACGAGGTTCACCTCCTGCCCGCGCCGGTGTTCCGCATCACCGCTGAGATCCAGGCGCGCCGCCGTCTGGGGCTGACCGCCACCCTGGTCCGCGAGGATGGTCGCGAGACAGACGTTTTCTCCCTGGTCGGACCGAAGAAGTATGATGTGCCATGGAAGGACCTGGAGAAGCAGGGCTGGATCGCCACTGCCGAGTGCCACGAGGTCCGCATCCCTCTGCCCGACGAATTGCGCATGGCCTACGCCACCGCCGAGGAGCGCGATAAGTACCGCATCGCGGCTGAGAATCCCCATAAACTGACGGTCGTGCGGCAGCTACTGGAGAAGCACCGTGAAGACCAGGTGCTGGTTATCGGCCAATACATCGGCCAGCTCACCGAAATCGCGGCGCTGACCGGCGCACCACTGATCCATGGCAAGACCGTCATCCGCGAGCGCGAAAAATTGTTCGATCAGTTCCGTGCCGGCGAGGTCCGGTTGCTGATCGTCTCCAAGGTTGCCAACTTTTCCATCGACCTGCCCGACGCCAACGTGGCCATCCAGGTTTCAGGCAGCTTTGGCTCGCGCCAGGAAGAGGCGCAACGCCTGGGCCGCATCCTGCGCCCCAAACGGCGGGGCCTGCTAGCTCACTTTTACGCGCTGGTCACCCGCGACACCCGCGACCAGGAATTCGCCGCCAGGCGCCAGTTGTTCCTGACCGAGCAAGGCTACCGCTACGATATCCTCTACGACACCGAGGTCGCCGACTGGCAGCCAGCCACGCTGGCGATGCACCCCGTTGTGCGCAGA
This sequence comes from Chloroflexota bacterium, assembly GCA_037440585.1. Classification (GTDB taxonomy): domain Bacteria; phylum Chloroflexota; class Anaerolineae; order Epilineales; family JBBITV01; genus JBBITV01. The sequence continues at coordinate 9,274 of JBBITV010000112.1, read as the reverse complement.
CCGAAGGCGCTACCGCCGGCCAGAACGCTGGCTGAGATAATCACATGACTTCCAACCGCCACAATTCGCGTTCTTCACGCTTCACGCGCTTCGCGGGCCTTCGTGATTTCGTAGTCCAAACACCTTTTGGGAGAGAATGGAGGGGTTGCTAAGGTATGTGTGGACGATTCACTCTTTCCGTTGATCCAGATGACCTGCGGGAAGCTTTTCCCCAGTTCACCCTGCAAGACGATCTGCCTCCACGCTACAACATTGCCCCCTCACAACCTGTCGCCGTGGTCCCGAACAACGGCCAGAACAGAATCGAGTTCTTCCGTTGGGGCCTGATCCCATCCTGGGCCAAGGATCCAAAAATCGGCAACCGGATGATTAATGCCCGCGCGGAGTCTCTGGTTGAGAAGCCGGCGTTCCGGGCAGCCTACAAGCGGCGGCGGTGCCTGGTCCTGGCGGACGGCTTCTACGAGTGGCGCCAGGAGCCGGGGCGGAAGACCAAGACGCCGATGTACATCCGGTTGAATTCCGGCAAGCCGTTCGCTTTCGCGGGTTTGTGGGAAGCGTGGCGGGCGCCAGACGAAAGCACAATTCTGTCTTGCACCATAATCACGACGGACTCGAACGAACTGATTGCACCGATTCACGACCGGATGCCGGTGATCCTTGCGCCTGAAGCGTATGAGTTGTGGCTGAATCCGGAGGAGCAGAGCCCGGATAGATTGACCGGGTTACTCAAGCCATATCCGGCTTCAGAGATGATGGCGTACCCTGTTTCGAGGCTGGTGAACGATCCGGCGAGCGACGTGCCAGAGTGCATCATTCCAGTGGGCTGACGAGTTGGGAGGTGTAGTGCATGTCGAAAAAGAAACGCCGTTCAGTCCCCAAAATTGTCAAGGCCACGCCGCGCCAACTCGTGGCCGGGTTAAGCGAAGCCAATGCGCTCATGCGTCGCAAACGCTGGGGTGCGGCGCGCGAAATCCTCGAAGACCTCGACCGGCGCTACTCCAAGACGAGTTCGTGATGGACCTGGTAGTAGGCGAGTGCCTCCTTCACTTGCTCCAGCGGCAGGTCCATGTCCTCGGCAGCCTGCTCGGCCGTCTGATGGTTGGCACGCATCTTATACACCAACTGGCCGACGGTCATGTTGCGCCCCTGAAGATAGAGTTGCTTCCGTTTATACAGCAATATGGAGTTACCGTCAATATTCACTGTGCATGTAGGGGCAGCACATTGACAAAGGGCCGCTCTATGCTATACTTCCACCCCGAATGATTTTTCGGCTCCTCGTGTGAGAGCCGGTCGGAGGATGGATGGATTCAGCGGTTGCTGAAAAGCAGATGGATGCAGCCCCGGCGGTCAAGGCTCAACTGGCGGACCAGGTGGGCAGCGCGCGCCGCCGTGAGATACTGACCGTGCTAGTGACGGCCGGGCTGGCGTTCCTCTTTTTCGTGCCCCACCTTTTCCTCAGCATGAGCTTCGTAGACGACGATATTCGCCTGTTTTACTGGCCGACTTACGTAAGCCTGGCGCGTGCCTTGCGGGAAGGCCAGTTCCCCCTGTGGTGGCCCAACCTGTTCGGCGGCTTCCCCGTCTACGCTCTCGGCAGCCTCGGCATGTTCTACCTGCCGACATTGGTCATCCTGCTGTTGGCCCCTACGCCCCACACCGTCACCATCGTCCTGGCGGTGCGCGCGATGCTGGCGGCGGGGTTCACGTATGCTTTTGCCCGCGTCCTGGGCGTCAGCCGTGCCGGGGCGGTTGTCGCCGGGGTGGTGTTTGCTTTCAGCGGCTTTTCCGTGGCGCACATGCAACACGTCGATCTGAACAACAGTGCCGTGTGGCTGCCGGTGATTTTACTAGGCGTGGAACTGGCGGCGCGTCATACCGGCGGTCCACGGTGGGCATGGATTGGGCTCGCCGGCCTGGCCTATGGGATGGCCTGGCTGGGGGTACACTTCAACATTCCACTCGTGATCTTCGTCGGGGTGGGATTCTACGCAGCCGGCCGGATGCTATTCAACGGGAGTGAACCAACCGCAGAGGGCGCAAAGACCGCAAAGAAGAATTCCTTTGAGCCCTTGCACTCCTTGCGCTCTTTGGGGTTGGTCTGGTTACGGGGTACACCCCATGATCTACTCCTGCTACTAACCAGTCTCACCGCCATTGCCGTGATCGGCCTGGGTATCGGAGCGGTACAGAGCCTGCCAGCCCTGGAGCTACTCGGCCTTTCGGACCGCGCCGAAGGGCTTAACTGGACGCGTGCCACCGAGTACAGTTTGCCGCCATACAATCTCATCTTGCTGCTCTTCCCCCACTTTTTCCGCGAAGGCGGCGTGGACTGGACCCTGTGGAGCCGCTGGGAGACCACGGTCTATCTCGGCGTGCTGCCGTTACTACTGGCACTTGTCGCCATCTTCTTCGTCCGGCGGCGAGACGTGACTTTGTTGGCCGGACTGGCGCTACTCGGCCTTCTTCTGGCCTTCGGACGTTACACGCCACTGTACGGGCTGCTATACGCGTTGCCCGGGTTCCACTCCATGCGCGCGCCGGGGCGTTTTGCGCTTCATTTCCACTTTGGACTGGCGGTGCTGGCCGGCTACGGTATCACCTGGCTGCAAGCGGGCGTGCCGGGTGCCCAATGGCCGCGCCTGGCGGCCTGGTTGCGGCGGGCTGGCGTGGTGACTGGCCTGCTCGTTCCGGGCATTTGGCTCGCGCAACAATTCGTCACGGCTCAACCCCGCCTGGTGGACTCGGCCATCTGGCGTTTCTACCTTCGCCAGGCCAGTTCTGGACAGGCCGCGCCGCCCGAGGTGGTCTACACCGGCCTTTTGCATGCCCTGAACCTGCGTAGTCCGGGCGTATTCGTCCCGTTGCTTATGATTGTTGCCAGCCTGGCTCTGCTTGGCTTCTGGGCGCGACGGCCTGGTCTCCGGCTCTGGCCGGTATTGGCTCTGGCCCTTATCCTGGTCGATCTATTTCCCTTCGCCTGGAATTTCTACACCACCGCGCCTTTGGGCCGGCTGATCGACCCGTCGCCCGCCGTCGGTTTCCTGAATGACCGCGCTGGCGATGGTCGGGTCTACACCTGGAAACGCACCCCCGTGGAGCCAAACCAGCTTTTGCCCTGGCCGATCCAGGAAGCCAACGGCTATGACCCCCTGGAACTGCAGCGCCATGCTGAGTTTGCTGCCCAGGTCGAGTTTGGCGAGTCCCGCCTGCTTGATGCCTGGAACGTGCGCTATGTGGTTCCACGCCGTGATCCACCGGGCGCAAGCATCGGTAGCGTTATCTTTGACCCCACTCGGCCCATTGCTACCGTCTCGCCTGGCCATCCGGAGGTCACCTTCAGTGTCGTACCGCAGCCTGCCAGCGAGTTGCGCCTGGTCACTGCCCTGGCCCATGCGCCGGAGGTGCCGCAGGCTGCGACGGTTGCCGAGATCGCAGTGACCAACCTGGATGGCACCTTGCAACGCTTTCCCGTGCGGGCCGGGATCGAGACGGCGGAGTGGGCGCTACGACGGCCGGATGTCACCACACAGGCGCGCCACCAGGCCGCACGGGTGGCATACGCGCGCCGAAGCCAGGAAGGCCCAGGCGGACCGTTTGTGGGTCAGTTCTACCTGGCCGCCTTTGCCTGGGACATCGGCGCAGCGGCACCCATCAGCCAGGTGACGGTTCGCTACCTCTACCCGGCAGGCGAGTTACGCACTTTCGGCATCGCCTATCGTGACGGCTTGACGCGGCGCACGACCCAGGTTGGCCGCTTCCAGAACACACGCTACCGGCTCGCCTTCTCAGATGAGCGGACGGCCATCTACGAGAACCTGACGGCGCTCCCGCGTGCTTATCTGGTCCCCACTGCCCGCCTGATGCGACTCCCCGAGCCTATCTTAGCTTACATGAGTTCCTGGGCCTTCGATCCGCGCCGCGAAGCAATCCTCGAAGAGCCCTTCGACCCTCGCCAGCTCTCCCCAGGCATCGCCTTTGACGACCTGGGTACCGTGCGAATCGAGAATGAGGCCGGTGAACAGCTTGCTTTGCAGATCGACGCCAGCTATGACGCCTTGCTAATCCTGACGGACACCTACTTCCCCGGCTGGCAGGCGATGTCGGATGGTCAGCCGGTCCACATCTACCGGGCCAACTACTTGTTTCGGGGGGTATTTGTCCCGGCAGGGCAGCACCGGGTCGTTTTCCGCTTTGAGCCTCAGCCGTTGCGGGTGGGGGCCGTTATTAGTGTTGTGAGCCTGGCTAGTACACTGGGGCTGATGATGGGTGGTTGGCTTCTCAGCCGGTCGAGATACTGAGCTGGTCTAGTCCCCGACGTATTCGGCAGGATGTTGGCCGGCAACTGTTGCCCTTGAGTTCCCTTGCTTACCCCGGCTGCTCCAGCCGGAACCCGTGCCCCCGGATCGTGACGATGTACTGGTGGTGCGGATCAACCTCGGCCAGGCGCTCGCGAATGCGGCGGACGAGGGCGTCAATCGCCTGGTCGGTCACGCCTGCCTCGAGGGCGTCCGGCCAGACAGCAGCAATGACTTCGGAACGGCTATAGACGCGCCCGGGCTGCCTGGAGAGCAATTCGAGGAAGTTGTATTGCCCGACGGACAGCGGAGGAATCAGTTCCTGACCGCGGACGGTCACCTTGCGTGTTTCCGGGTCCAGGCGTAGGCCCAGCCCCATCGCCATATACGGCACTGGCGCCGTCGCTTCAGCATCCACGAAAGTCAGCCGGAAGCGCGGCGCGATCTGGATCTCATCCCCGTCCTGGAGCACGCGCGGCCTGGTCAGGCGCTCGTCGTTGACAAAGGTACCGTTCTTGCTGCCCAGGTCTTCGATGATACATTCCCGACCTTGACGGCAGATGCGGGCGTGGTGGCGCGAAATCTCCCGGTCGGGGAAGACCAGGTCGTTATCGGGGCTGCGGCCAAGCGTAACCTCCCCTTTGTCGATCACCCAACGCTGGTCGACAGTGGAGCCCTGGCGGAGGATCAGCATCGCGCGGTCTGGTTGGGCCATCGTCGCCTCCCTTGAACGTATGATATACCAAAATCGCTCGGATGACAAGATGACCGCGCCGAAATCGAAACTGACTTCAAACTATTGACTTTCCCGGATAAATCCACTATAATACGCTTACTCTGACTACGTGCCACGCTCGGAAATGCTCGTCGGTCTTCCGTCGTTGTTCACCGTTTTGGACCAGATTAGGACATGATTTTGACCACCATTGGACTTCCTTGTGTTATGATCCGGGCTGGTTGTGGCGTCACTCGTAATTTCACGTTCAGGTGACTTACGTAGTCCCATCAAGATAGTCCGGGTATCCTTGAGACGCTGACGACTGGCGTCTCAGAGCTTAAAGGTGATGAACGCCTTTTGAGCGGGGTTTCCCTGTCTCAAAAGGCGTTTTCGTTATTCGAGGCAATCCGGACGGCGCCACGACCTGGATAACAAACTGGTCAAGGCTCCACTCGCGGCGGGTGGAGTGTGGGCGGCCAATATTGGGGACTCCTACAGGGAAGAGGGAGAGTGGCTCGGCCCACAATGTGGAGGGGGGAAGGAGGTGAGGAACTCTTACACAGGTCTCCAGACACGATCGTGCTTACAAAGCAGCAAAAGAGTCGTGAGGAGGTGACGCCGCATGAACTACAAGAGAATACTAACCCTGCTCCTGAGTGTCACCGTGCCGCTCCTGCTACTGGTGGGCTTTGTGGGTACCTTGAGCCTCTCCGCCCAGGGACCGTCGGCCACTTACATGGGGTCCAGCTTCTGTAAGGCCTGCCATGGCGGCATCTACGATACCTGGAAGCAGACGATCCACAGCAAGATGATCCAGCCCGTGACCTTCGGGCCGGGTGGCAGCGTGGTGGGCAATTTCAGCACGCTGACAGCCGAGCTGGGCATCAGCTACACCTGGGGCGTCGACCGCATCCTACGCGGTGATGGCATGGTGGTCGGCTTCGGGGAAAACGTCCAGCGCTACATGGTGCAGGAAGGTGGCGACTGGATCCTGCTGCCCATCGAGTGGTGGCCGCCGCGCCAGCCGGACAATCCCAACGGCAGTTGGGAGGCGGCGGGTGCACCGACCGCGCGACAGTCTTGGACGGCGAGCTGCGCCGGCTGCCACAGCACGGGCTACGACCCCGCAGCCAAGACCTATAAGGAGCTGGGAATTGCCTGTGAGGCGTGCCACGGTCCCGGTAGTGAGCACCTGGGTGCACTGGGCAACCCGCCCGGCCAGAAGAAGATCTTCATCAAGCCGGACGCCCAGGTCTGCGGGGCGTGCCACCTGCGGGCCAAGACAGGTACGACTGCCTACCCCATTGGCTACACCCCAGGATTGACCCTCTCCGAGCACATCGAGTTCATCCCCTACAGTGAGAACCGCTGGTGGCAGACGGGCGCGCCATACCATGCGCGGCGCCATCGCCAGCAGTACCTGGAGTGGATCCAGACCGGCCACGCGGCCGCCCTGGAGACGCTGATCGGCACCGGCCGGGCGCAGGATCGCTGCTTGCAGTGCCACTCGGCGGACTACCGCCAGGCCGTGGCCAAGGGCGTGACGCCGCCCACGTTGGCGACGGCCCAGTACAGCATCACCTGCCAGACATGCCACGCGCCCCACACCCCGGGCCGGTTGGGCAGCCAGTTGAAGCCAGTGACGAACGCCTTCGTCAGCGGATTGTGCGCCAGGTGCCACACCCCCGCGCCTGACCCGGCGACGTCGGCGGCCGCTGAGGAGTTGCTGCTGTGCGCCGACTGCCACACCTCGGGGCGGGACATCACCCCGCTGCAGCGGCCGTCGGAGATCCACCACCCGATGGTCGAAGCCTTCACCGGGGTGACCACGGCGACCTTTGGCCTGGACGAGCCAATGCCCAGCGCGATGCACCAGGCTGGAGTGACTTGCGCCAACTGCCACATGCCGGGCACCGCCAGCAACGGCAACTTCGGCGACGTCAGCACCCACGTCTGGAAGCCCGTTTCACCAACGCTGACCAACCAGGTGACCTTCGAAGGTAAAGGCATCCCCAATGCCTGCACCAACGGCCAGTGCCACCAGGGCGTCGAGGGCAAGGGCTTCGCCTGGAACAGCGCCCCGGCGAGGAACAACGAGGCGGCGCAAGCAGTGATCGACCGCCGCCAGGCGGAGATCAAAGCCGAGGCCGAAGAGCTCAAGGCCCTCTTGGATGCCCAGATCGCCATGAGCAACACCGCCGAATACAAGCAGGCCTGGACGGCGTTGAGCTTCGTGGAATCCGAGGGAAGCTGGGGCATCCACAACTTCGGCTACACCAAGGCCATCCTGGCCAAGGCGCGCCAGGCCTTGGGCCAGGCGATCCCGAAGGAGGGGTACGTCGGCGCAGCGCGCTGCGGCGACTGCCATCCCGCCATGTACACCCGATGGCAAACGTCGCTGCACTCCAAGATGATCCAGTTGCCGTCGCCTGAGACCATCAAGGCCGACTTCAGTCTGACGACCACCATCAGCATCAGCGACGTGGTGTACACGCTGGGCTGGAAGTATCGCCAGCGCTACATCGTGCGCGAGGGCGACGACCTGGTCGTGGCGCCGGTGCAATGGAACATCGACAAGGCCGACCCAACCAAGGGCAAGTGGGTTGCGGCCGCCAAGTCATCGTGGACCCAGAACTGCCTAGGCTGCCACACCACGGGCGCCGACAAGGCCACCAAGACCTGGGCGCAGCTTTCCATCGGCTGCGAGGCGTGCCACGGCCCTGGCGCCGATCACGCCAATTCGGCCGATCCGACCAAGATCGTCAAGACTATCGACCCGCAAGTGTGCGGCGCGTGCCACAACCGGGGGACGGATCCGGGCGGCAACGCCTGGCCGGTGGACTTCACCCCGGGCATGACGCTGACCTTCACCAGCGTACCCTTCACCGACGCCAATCGCTGGTGGCAGACGGGCGAGGGCGACGGGTCGGTGAAGCCGTTCCACGCCAGGGAGCACCGCCAGCAGTATCCGGAGTACCGGCAGCGCGGCCACGTGAATGCTCTCGCGCCAGCCAGCCAGCCGTTCTTCCAGGATGCGTGTCTGGAGTGCCACAGCCAGGACTACCGCAACGCAGTCGCGGCAGGCGAGACGCCGCCGACCAAGGCCACGGCGAAGTACCCGATTGTGTGCCAGTCCTGCCACCGGATGCACTCGTCGGGGCTGGGCGGCAACCAGCTTGCTCCGGCGGAGGGCGAGTGGATCTTCGCATTCTGCGAGCGCTGCCACGTGGAGGGCGGCATCGCGCCGCCGTTGCCGGCGGCCAGCGCCAGCCGCTCCGTGGCTGAGACCCAACTCTGCGGCCAGTGCCACAACGGCGAGGACTTCACCATCGACCGTGGCCGGGCCGGCGTCCACCACCCGATGATCGAGGCTTTCACCGGGGCGGTCACCGCGACCCTGGGCATCAACGCGCCGATGCCGAGCGCGATGCACCAGGCCGGCGTGTATTGCGCCAACTGCCACATGCCGGGCACCGCCAAGAGCGCAGACACCGAGGACATCGCGACGCACCAGTGGAAGATCATCACGCCCGGGTTGTCCATCAGCGGGCCGGCGGCGGGCATTCCCAATGCCTGTACCAACGGCGGCTGCCACCAGGGCATCGAGGGCAAGGGCTTCCAGGCCAGCAACGCTGTCCTCCAGGGCATCATCGACCAACGCCAGGCCGACATCAAGGCCAGGTTGGCGGCCCTGGACGCGCGGCTGCAGGCCCTCAAGCCGGCCTACGAGAACGACCCACGCTGGAAGCAGGCAGACGCGGCCTGGGGCTTCGTGAACACCGAGGGCAGCTACGGCATCCACAACTACGCGTACGACCTCGAGGTCCTGCGGGTCGCCAACGCTGCGTTGGATCCGTTGCAGCCGCCCGCTTCCCCGACGCCCACGGCAACGGCGACTACCGTCCCGCCCACGCCAACACCGACGCCAACGCCGCCAATAGTGACAGTCGAGATCCCGGCGGCTCGCAAGGACACGGGCTTCGTCGACAGCCGCTACATCGTGAGTGGCTTCTTCGGCCGGGCGGATATGTGGACTGGGGTGGATAAACGGCCGCAGACGCCGTTCATCTTCCACGGCGTAACCCAGTTCGACCTGATGGGTATGGTCCCGGCCGACGCTCAAATCCTGAGTGCCGAGGTCGAGCTCGTGGGTCGTTCCACCCGCTACCTGGACCCGGTAGCCAGCGGTCTGTGGAGCCTGAACCTGTTGGACGCCGGCGTCGACGCCAATTGGGCGAAGGCGGGGGTCGGGTACTGG
>JBBITV010000111.1:0-10425 GCA_037440585.1 Chloroflexota bacterium | reverse complement strand
CGCAGATCGCCACTGATCAGGGTGATGTCTGAAGCTTCCATGGCCACATCCGTGCCGGTGCCGATGGCGATGCCGATGTCGGCTTGCGCCAGGGCCGGGGCGTCGTTGATCCCGTCGCCCACCATGGCCACGATTTTGCCTTCGTCTTGCAGCTTCTTGACCTCCGCCGCTTTGTCACCCGGCAGGACCTCCGCCAGGACCCGGTCGATCCCCACCTGCCGGGCAATGGCCTCGGCGGTGCGCCGGTTGTCGCCGGTGATCATGATCACCTCCAGCCCTAGCCTGTGCAGGGCCTGCACCGCCTGCACCGAGTTGGGCTTCAAGGTATCGGCTACGGCCACCACGCCGGCAGCCTCCCCGTCCACCGCCACGTACATGGGGGTCTTGCCCTGCGCCGAGAGTTCCATCGCCTTCGCTTCCAGGCCGTTGAGGACGATTCCTTCCTGTCGCATCAACTTCAGGTTGCCCACCAGCACAGTCTGTCCGTTCACCCGGGCGCGGATGCCGTGGCCGGGGACCGCTTCAAAGTCGGCCGGCTCAGCCAGGGCCAGCCCCCGGTCTTTGGCGCCGTTGACAATGGCCTCGCCCAAGGGGTGCTCACTGCCCCGCTCAGCGCTGGCGGCCAGCCAGAGTAGCTGATGGCTGATGGCTGATGGCCGATGGCCGATGGCCGATGACGTTTCGCTATCTGCTATCTGCCATCGGCTATCTGCCACTACGTCGGTGAGAGCCGGTTCCCCTTTAGTCAGCGTGCCTGTTTTGTCGAAGATGATCGCATTGATCTTGTGGGCTGTCTCCAGGGCTTCGCCACTGCGGATCAGCACCCCGTTCTCGGCCCCTTTCCCGGTGCCCACCATGATGCTGGTGGGGGTGGCCAACCCCAACGCGCAGGGGCAGGCAATGATCAGCACGGCCACGAAGTTGGCCAGGGCGAAGGTCAGGGCCGGCTGAGGCCCGAAGATGATCCAGACGGCGAAGGTGACCACGGCGATGCCGATGACCGCGGGTACGAAGATGCTGGTCACCTTGTCGGCCAGGCGCTGGATAGGCGCCTTGGAGCCCTGGGCCTCTTCCACCAGCTTGATGATCTGGGCCAGGGCGGTGTCCTTGCCCACCCGGGTGGCCCGAAACTTGAAGGACCCCGTCTTATTGAGGGTGGCGCCGATGACCTCGTCGCTGACCTTCTTGTCCACCGGGATGGACTCACCGGTGACCATACTCTCGTCGAGGGTGGAGTGGCCCTCGACGATGACCCCATCTACCGGCACCTTCTCGCCGGGCCGCACCAGGACGATGTCCCCGACAATTACCTCCTCGACGGGAATGTCGTGCTCCTGTCCATTGCGGATGACCCGGGCCGTCTTCGCCTGCAAGCCCATCAGCTTGCGGATCGCCTCGCTGGTCTGCCCCTTCGCCCGCGCTTCCAGGAAGCGCCCCAACAGGATCAGGGCGATAATAATGCTTGAGGTGTCGTAGTAGATGTCGGCCAGGCCGGCCGGGAAGATCTGGGGTATGAAGGTGGCCGCCGCACTGTAGAGGTAAGCGGCGCTGGTACCCACGGCAATCAGGGTGTTCATGTCGCTGGTCTTGTGCCGGGCCGCGGCCCAGGCGCCCCGGTAGAACTGCCACCCGGCCCAGAACTGGACCGGCGTGGTCAGCAGGAAGAGGACCACCCAGTTGTTCAACGCCTTCGGCACCCAAGGGAACCAGGCCGGGTAGCTACCCAGGAAAATGGGCACGGAAAGAATGGCGGCGAAGAGGAACTTGCGTTTCAGCGTGGCCATCTCCCGCCGCCGGGCAGCCCGCTCCCGGTCTTCTACGGTTTCTGCAGCGGCGGCTTCAGGCGCCTCCAACACCTGGTACCCGGCATCGGCGACCGCCTTTTTGAAGTCGGCCAGGCCCGCCAGACCCGGGACGTAGGTCACTGTGGCCTTCTCCGTGGCCAGGTTGACGTTGGCTACGAGCACCCCATCCACCTTCTTCAGGGCGCGCTCCACGTGGCCGACGCAAGAGGCACAGGTCATGCCGCCAATGGGCAGAGTGATGGTCTCGGTGGGCACGTCATAGCCGGCGTCCTTCACGGCCGCCACGAGCTCGGAGAGACCGGTTCCGTCCTGGGCGACCTCTACCACGGCCCGTTCCGTGGCCAGATTCACCGTAGCTGTGTACACGCCGGGCATCTGCTTAAGGGCCCCCTCCACGTGGGCTACGCAACTGGCGCAGGTCATGCCCTGCACCGGCAGCGTCAATCGTTTCGCTGGCATGATTGGACTTCCTCCTCCGTAAGGGACTTCATTCCCTGCACCGCAACGGATGGGGAAGGTTGAAGGTGGCAGGTTCCAACCTTCAACCTTCGAACCTCCAACTGCTTCTAATGGTGATGTCCGCCGTGCATTGCCCCGGCCTGGCTCTGCACGTACTTCCCTGGGTCCTTGTCGAAGGCGGCCTTGCAGCCAGAGGAGCAGAAGTAATAGGTCTTGCCCATGTGCTCCGACGTGGCTGCGGGCTTCTTCTCGTCCACCTCCATCCCACAGACGGGATCTTTAGCCACCAGCTTCACCTCCCTCCTGGTTAAGAATGTCTATCGGCGCTATCCATACAACTGCCCCAGCGGCTTGCCGACATAGACCTTGTCGTCCTCAACCTGGAACTCATACGGCGGGATCGGGCGCGGTGGCGGACCCGAGATGACCGCCCCGGTCACCGGGTTGAAGCGCCCGTCATGGCACGGGCACTGAATGTAGGACAGATTCGCCTGCGTTTTCATTTACAAGTATACACCCTGGGCCTTACAATCGCCTTACTGGTGAGGCCCAAGTCCTTACAGCCGCCTGAATCTTTCCAGTGGGGACAACAAAAAACCCCTCACGCCGAGGGGCTTTCCTTCGCTTCGCTCAAGGACACGGTCCGGGCCTGGCTTATGGGCTACGGAAGCGGTAGCCCACCCCGGGCTCGGTCAGGATGTACTCCGGCTGGCTGGGGTCGGCCTCGATCTTGGTCCGCAGGCGGCGGATACAGACCCAGACCAGTTCGACCTCGCTACCTTCGTATTCCGGGCCCCACACCTTGCGCAGGATGCTCTCGTGGGTCAACACCCGCCCCGCGTTGCTCGCCAGGTAGTACAGCAGCTTGTACTCCGTGGGACTCAGCTTCACGGGCTGCCCCCGCACAGTCACCCGGTGCTGGGCGAAGTCAATGGCCAGGTCACCACACGTGAAGCCAGGCTGCGAGCGCAGCTCTTCTGGGAACCGGGTCCGGCGCAGCACCGCCCGCACCCGGGCCAGGAGTTCGTTCGTGCCGAAAGGCTTGGTCAGATAATCGTCGGCGCCCAGGTCAAAGGCTTTGACCTTGTCGTGCTCATTGCCCCGGGCAGTCAACATGATGATAGGCACCGCCGAGAACTCCCGCACTCGACGGCAGACCTCGTAACCGTCCAGGCCGGGCAGCATCAGGTCTAACAGGAGCAAGTCCGGCGCCTCCGCCTCGACCAGGTGCAGGGCCGTCGGGCCATCCGGGGCGACGACCACCCGGTAGCCATCAGACTCCAGGTTGGCGCGCACGAAGCGGACCGTCCGCGGGTCATCGTCCACGACCAGGATGCTCACTCCCGGCACCGGCGCCGGGCGCGGTGTGGCGCGAAAGCTGGCGGGCTGGCCCCGCCGGTCAGCCGATTGGAGTGCGCCGGGCTGGATCGGTCTCAAAGGTAGGGTGAAAAAGAAGGTGCTACCCTGGCCGGGCGTGCTGTCCGCCCAGATGCGCCCGCCGTGGGCAGCGACGATCCCCCGGCAGATGGACAGGCCCAGGCCGCTGCCACCCGCCGCCTGGACCACCGGATGATCCACCTGGTAGAAGCGGTCGAAGATCTTGTCCAGGTGCTCCGGCGGGATGCCGATCCCCTCGTCCCGCACGGCCAGCTTCACCTCATCCGGGCCGGCCCCGCCAAAGACGGTCACCGTCCCACCGTGTGGCGAGTAGCGCATGGCGTTCTCGAGCAGGTTGCGCAGCACCTGTTCGATCCGCAGGGGGTCAGCTTCCACCACCGGTAGATCGGCGGGCAGGTCCAGCTCGAAGCGATGCCCACGCGCCTGGAGTCGCGCTTCGTTGATCACCTTTTGCACAAGAGCCGATAACCACACCGGCTGGCGCTGCAGCCGCAGCACCCCGGCATCCAGCCTGGACATCTCCAGCAGGTTGTCGATGAGGGCGCGCAGCTTGTCGGCCTGCTCGTCGACGATCTGCAGGAACTCCTGGCGGCTAACCCCATCCCAGCGCGGGCCACTCTGCAACAGGGTGGTGGCACAGCCCTTGATCGCCGCCAAGGGGGTCCGAAGCTCATGCGAGATATTGGCGATCAGTTGCGACTTGAGCTCGTCGCTCTCCTTTTCGCGGGTGATGTCCCGTACCACCACGCCCAGGCCCAGCGACTGGCCCTGCTCATCGCGGACAGGGAAAGGCCGCAGCCGGATGTGGCGCAGTGGGGGCTGCGTGGTCGTCAGCTCGACCACGGGCAGCTCTTCAGCCCTGGCCACAGCGTCCTCGAGGCTCGACACGATCGGCGGGGAGTCGCCGGCGGCCGCCGCGATCCGGTCGCACAGGGCCGTGAAGGGCTGTCCGATCATCTCTTCGGCTTCCAGGCCCAGGATTTCCTCAGCCCGTGGGTTAAAATACGTCACCCGGCGCTCCCCATCCACCAGGATGAGCCCATCGACCATGCTGCGCATCACCGAGGCCAGGGTCCCGCGCTCGTGGCGAAGCTCCGCCACCCGCGCTTCGACTTCGCGGCGTGCCTGCTCCTCGGCCGTGATATCGCGGAAGGTGTGCACGAAGCGGGTCACCTGGCCGGCCTCGTCCCGCAGCACACCGTAGTTCATGATGCACGGCAGGCGGGTGCCATCCCGGCGGCGGATGGCGGCCTTGATCCCCAGCACCCGATCAGTCCCTGCCTGAAGCATCTGGGCGACAGCGTCCTGGGTTGGGCAAAGGGGCTGGCCTCCCATGTCCACCGCTTCGATGACTGCGTCGCAATCCTGCCCTAACACTTCCCCGGTGCACCATCCCAGGAGCCTCTCTGCGGATAGGCTGAGGGCCAGGATACGGCCACTGGCGTCCATGATCATCAGCCCATCGCTCAGGATATCCACAGCCGCCTGGAGCGTCGCCGGCTCCGGCGTCCCCTCGAAGGCCGGCCAGTCTCGAATCTTCAGGTCGTGCATCCTGATTCTCCTTCCAGCTTACCCCGTCACTCTTGAGAGCTTGAGTGGCTCTATCCGTCCGAATGACCCACTGGAGTTAGTATACCACGTCGTCGTCCAGAACGCCAGAGCCGTTCGGCCCATTCACAAACAGGTAGAGTACTACGGTCAACAAGGCCGCAAGGCGAACCAATATCTGTGATTGATGCAGTGAGAATTCACTGAGAATTCAGTCAGAATTCGCTGAGAGGCGTCGTGTATACTAATGGTGTAGACGGCGCCTTATGCTGAGAAACATTCTGTTCATTCTCGTCGGATTAGGGATAGCGGCCTGCAACACCGCGCCATCCACGCGTGATGTCGGAAACATCCCGCGCAACGCGACGGTTGACGAAATTCTGATTGAGGAGTGTGCACAATATTTGTTGCACGATTAGAATTCAATGCAACAACTATTGCATTTCTTCGCAAAATGTGGTAAAATACAGCGGACACATCAAACTATCTCCGGAGTAGATGGCAATGACCGATTCACTCGGTCTGCAGGACCGCATCTCAGCCAGATTGGACGAGCTGACCCAGAAACAGCGCGACATCGCCCGCTTCATCCTCGACAACCGTCACTTCGTCGCGTTCGCATCGGCGGGCGATCTGGGTGCGCGCGTGGACGCGAATGCCTCTACTGTCGTGCGCTTCTGCCAGGCCATCGGCTACGAAGGCTACTCCGACTTGCAGGCCGCCGTGCGGGCCGAGCTCCCCAGCTACGCCACTTCGATTCAGCGCCTGGCCCGGAAACGGGCCGCTCTGGAGACTGACGGTGACGTCCTGGCCGCCGTCTTCGCCACCGATACGCTGAATCTCGAGCGCACAGCCGAGGCGATGGATCCGGCCGTTTTCGACGGTGCCGTGCAAGCGCTGAGCCAGGCCCGCGACATCCTGGTGGTCGGCGCCGGTCTGTCGGCGCCAGCAGCGCTCTACCTGGCCCACTCCCTCAAGGTGATGGGCCTGCGGACCCAGGCCGTTCTCAGCAGTGGCATCCCGCTCGCCGTGGAATTGGCCGGGCTGACGCCGGATCACGTCGTCGTCGGGATCAGCCTGTGGCGTTACGTGCGGGGGACGGTGGAGGCATTACGCTGCGCCCGAGAGTCCGGCGCCCGGTGCATCGCCATCACCGACAGCATCGTCTCTCCACTGGCCCAGATCGCGGACTATGCCTTCGCCGCATCCACGGAAGGCGTCGCCCACAGCGTTTCGATCACAGGTTTCATGGCCATCATCAATGCCCTCATCGCCGCCCTCTCTCACGCACGGCCCGCACAGACTGCCGAGGCACTACACCGTGTCGATGCAGCGTATCAGAGGGCCGATTTGTTGTTAACGGAATAGGAATAGAGTGGAGATCCCTCGGACCTATCCCCACGGACGGAAGGGACCACGGACTTTTCAAAATAATCTGTCAGTGGTCCTTTCCGTCCGTGGGGCGATTCCCTTGGCAAACAAAGGCGAAAGGAATTCCCAAACGTGTCCAGAGATAACATAGTATCCCGGTCTGTGGCTGAACCCTCAACCCGCAAGCGCCGTGTCATGGTCGGCGCCATCGGCGCCTGTGTGCACAACCTGGGCGTCGCCCCCGAGCTGGAATGGAGCGACTTTCTGGTCGAGCGTATCCGGCAGGTACGCGAGCGGGAGAACCGGCCCATCATCCGCGCCCACATCGGCATCGCCGCCGAGACCATTGACCCGACGGTCGAGGCCATCGAGAAACTGGCCGATGCCGGTGCGCTGGAGATCGTCTCCCTGGCGCCCGACCAGCCTTCTCAGGAAATGCTAGCCAAGTTCATCCGAGGCGAGGAGGACCCGGACAAGTACCTGCGCGGCCAGGGCGGCGCACCCATTCGCACCATCGAGGATCTGAAGCGCCTCAAGGCAGCGACTCAGCGCGGCAACTTCCCCATGACCCGCATCTATACCGGCACCGACGAGCTGGTGTCCCTCGCCAACCTGTACGAGAAGTACTTGAACATGTGCTTCCCCGCCGTGCCGATCTTTTCGGCTCCGCGCACCGGCGACGGCAACCTGGTACTCGCCGACGCCTCTGGAAACCTGGCTGCTTTCGAGGTTGGCCACCGCGCCTGCGGCATTGTCGAAGCGCCCGCCGGCTGGGTGGCGGCCACCAACCACTTCGTCACACCCGAGATGGAAGCGTACTACGTGCCCGAGGGCCAACGTCACTTACGCGGCAGTTCCCGGCGGCGGCGTGCAGTCGTCGAGGAGGCGCTGCACGCTGCCCGGGGCCAGATCGATGTGGTCTGGGCACGCCAGTTGATGGCCCGCCACGGTGGTCCGTTGGATGCGCTGTGCCGCCACAAAAACCTTGAGCGGGGTCGTGTGACGATTTCCACCTCGATCTTCCTGCCAGCGGATCGCCAACTCCTGTTTTGCCACGGCCAGCCCTGCCAGGCCGAGTATCATAGAATTAGCGTGGCTGATTGATCAGGAAGAAGGTGCAAAGTTAGATGATACTGCTCATTCCTCCTCTTTGTCCTGATTTACAGGCTGGTTCCCAACACCCGGGTACGCTGGTCCGAGGCTGCCGTGGGGGCGCTGGTCGCTACCTTCTTCTTCGAGGTAGCCAAGAACCTGTTTCTGTGGTATACTGAGAGTTTTAGCCGCTATGAGCTGGTGTACGGCTCGGTCGGAGCAGTGATTGGCCTCCTGACCTGGATCTACCTGTCGTCCGCCATCCTGCTCTTTGGTGCAGAGATGGCATCCGAGTACGGCCGATTCAGGTTGGAGCCGCGTACGAGAAACAGAAAAAGGTACCAACATCGGAGCAGAGAATGACTTTCTTGGAATGGACCTACCTCGGCAATACATTATCCTGGCCCTGCCCGGCGTGGTGGTCACGATGCTTATCGTCGGTGGCATTGTTGCAGTGGGTGTGGGTCCGGCCGGGATGAGCCCAACTACCAAACTGGTGCTCTTCAGCTTCTGGGAATACGCCGCCTTCATCGCCAACTCGCTGGTGTTCATTTTGATAGGCCTGGACATCGACCTGGGGGTGCTACGCGATAACCTGTGGCCGATTCTATGGGCGGTGGCGGCCGTTCTGGCATCCCGGGCGTTGGTCATCTACCCCATCGGCCGCTGGGCCTCCTGGTTGCTGGGCTCATTACCCATCGCCTGGCATCACGTGTTGTTCTGGGGCGGGCTACGAGGCGCCGTCGGCCTGGCCCTGGCTCTGAGCCTGCCCGATGCCGTAGAACCATGGCGCGGAACGCTGCGGGTGATGGCGTTTGGGGTGGTGTTGTTCACTGTGCTGATCAAAGGGACGACGATGCAATGGGTCCTGAAGTGGCTGGGATTGACCCAGCGTCTCACCCCGGAGCGCCTGGAGCTCGAACGGCGGCAGGGCCAGTTGATGGCGCTGCGAGCTGGCTGGCGACGGCTGGGAGAATTGCACGATGACGGGGTCCTGTCCGATCAGGCCTGGGAGACCCTGAGCACCGAGTACCGCGCGCGGGGTCAGCAAATAGATGGCGAGCTGCGGCTCCTGTTCGCCAAACATCAGGAACTGGCCCAAAGCGAAACCGACAACGCCCGGCGCGACGCATTGCGAGCGTCGCGCGCCGCACTGCGAGACATGTTGCGCGCTGGATTGGTTTCACAGGAGATTTACGAGGAACTGCTAGGTGAAGTTGATCAGCAACTGGGCGAGTGATGAGTACACCAATGGGCGTGTAAGATGACGACCTCAAAACCTCTGGAGACCATCCGGCAGCACCTGCGGGCGGGCGTCTGTGGCTGTTCCTTGACTATGATGGCACCCTGGTACCCATTGCACCCACGCCGGATGAAGCGCTGCCCGATGGCGCGGTGCTTGAACTCCTGGTTGGCTTGAGCCAGGTCCCCGCATTTCGGGTTGCGATCCTCAGTGGACGCCCGTTATCTTTCTTGCAAACCATGCTGCCGGTCCCCGGCCTCATCCTGGCCGGTCTCTACGAAGAATCATTAGCCTGCATTTGCCACAACAGAATGGTTGTGCTATCCTTGAGACGTCGTAACGTAATAAGGAGGAGGTCATGGGGACAAAAGGCACGGACTCAAAGGGGGAGGGTGGAGAGGAAAGGCTAAAAAGAACGGAGCCTATAGGGTTCTATGGCCAGGCAAGGGCACCGGAAGAGTGGCGGAGCTTCCGGAAGGAGGTCCTGTCCCTGGAGAGAGAGCACCTGCGGCTCCGGCTGGCCCTGCGTGATGCTGAGGAGTCCCTGCGTGCTGATCCCGGGGACGAAGCGCTCAAGGCCCGGGTGGACGAGTTGAAGAAGAATCTGGAAGAACTGGAGCGGCAGGTCCCCTGGCTCTCCACAGACGTACCAGTGGAGATGGCCCTTTGGGGAGTGTGTACGGCAATACGAGAAGGGTATGGGGTGGAGGAATCTCAGCCGTAGAGTGGTACCACTTCTCCTCTGTTATCCCCGATGTGCCCACCTCTGGCCTGGTCCTGAGAACAGCCTGCGACCGCTGGACATCTTTCATTACACCGCCACGATGATCCCCCTGGTTGTGATGCCTTGCACTGTGGCCGACGGCTCTACTTACACGACGACCTGAAGGCGGTCAAACTCGCTAAAAGCCTCGTTGCTGCACCGCCCATTGAGTTGTGGCCGCGGATCGTGGCGCGGGTTCCGATACCCAAGGACGTGGAGCAGGGGCTGATTGTGCCGCTGAAAGAATGACCAGAGAAGATGAACCTACCCCGAGTTGCGATTCTGCACTATGCCGCCCCGCCTGTAATAGGCGGGGTCGAATCCACCATCGCCCATCACGCCCGTGGGCTGGCTCGCCGGGGTTACTCCGTCACGGTCATTGCCGGGCGGGCCGCACCTTTCGACACCCACGTGTCTCTGCACCTCATCCCCGAGGCCAATTCACGGCACCCGGCCCTGGCGGCCGTGAACACCGAGCTCAGCCAGGGGTTTGTGGGTGAAGCTTTTATGACCTTACAAGCGAAGCTGGAATCAGCACTGCGGGACGCCTTGTCAGGGACAGACGTATGCATCGTTCACAATGCCCTGAGCCTGCACAAGAACCTGCCGCTGACGGCGGCGCTGCGCACCCTCGTCCTGGAAGGGGTCAAGACTTCCAAAGTCTCAGCAGCTGAAGTTGCTCCCCATAGGGGGACTTCGGAAGTCTTGGACCGGGCCGGCCCAACCCGCTTCATCGCCTGGTGCCA
>JBBITV010000110.1:0-10452 GCA_037440585.1 Chloroflexota bacterium | reverse complement strand
GCCCTGGGCGAACGTGTGACCTTGATTGTCCGGCCGGAGGAAGTGGTCCTGGGTGAAAGCGCCAATGCCTTCCCGGGGATCGTGCGGCGCGTAGCTTACCTCGGCTCACTCGTGGAGTACGACGTAGAGGTCAACGGGCAGTTAATCTCCGCCGTGGACACAGACCCGCGCCAACTGGCGCTGCACCCTCGGGAAAGCGAGGTGGGGGTCTGGTTCCTGGAGGATTGTTTGTTCGTGATGCGGGAAACGTGAAACGTCAAACGTGAAACGTGATGACGCTTGACGTTTGACTTTTGACGCATCAATCCGCTACTTTATGGAGGGATGATCGATGAACTTCCTACGCAGTTTACTACGTTTCGCCCTGTTCGCCGGGATCGTCGCCGGCGTTGTGAAGCTGATCCAAATATTGCGGCAAGAACCGGAAACCCTTCCATCGATGCCTCCGGCTGAAGGAGAAGCCACTATCTCCGCACCCAGGCGCTACGACGAAAGCGAGCTCGGTGGCGCTGTGAGCCAGGACCTCCTTGACATTCTGGTTTGCCCGCTGGACAAAGGCCCGCTTGAGCTCAGCGCCGATGGCAAGTGGCTCATCAATCGCCGCAATGGCTACCGCTATCCGATCAAGGATGGAATCCCCATCATGCTGATCGAGGAAGGTGAGAAATACAAGGATCCGAGTCTGATCACCCAGCCACCCGCGCCATCGGCTGCGTGAGTGCATTGATATAGTAGGGTAACCAGGTATACAAGTACACAGGGAATCCATCCGCCTTGTATCCCTGTTTCCCTGTGTACTTGTGTACTTGTCTCCGCGAGGTCGCGCATGCGCCTACTCTTGCTCCCGTGTCTGGCTCTGGCGGTTTTGCTTTCCGCTTGCGCGCTGCCGGTGCCGCCAACGCCTATTCCACCCGATGAGACCCCGGTTCCCACGCCAACCCGCGTCATCGGCCGCCCCACCGCCACGCCTGTCCCGGTGGTGATAACCTCCTTACCTCCGACCCGCGGACCCCTACCAGGTGGACCCACGTTCATTGCGCCTTTCGGCACGCCAGTCATCGGCGTGGCGGGCACACCTCTACCCGAGCTACCCAATACCTCTACTCCGACACCCACAGCGACGTGGACGCCGCGGCCACCCCCGACGCTCACCATCGAGCCGGCCAGGGTTCCCCCAGGAGCGCGGGTCGTCGTCAGAGGCTCAAACTGGGTGCCGGGCCAGGGCGTCTTTATTACTCTTGGGCCAACTGTCGCCGAGGCGGTTGATCACATCACGACCGCTGTTGTCCTCAGCGATGGTCATTTCGAGACCGCGTTTTTCCTGCCTGACCGCTGGTCACGCCAGCCCTCCCTGGTCCTGCGCGCGCGCAACTTCGACTCTTCCTTCCAGGCTAACACCACCTTCACCATCATTGCTCCAAGCCCGACGGCTACCATCATCGGCTGGTATGGCGAGTATTTCAACAACCGGGAACTGCAAGGTAAGCCGATCCTGGTCCGTGATGATAAGGTTATCGACTTCAATTGGGGTCCTGGCGCTCCGGCGATGGGCATTCCAGTTGATGACTTCTCTGTCCGCTGGTCGGGTACGATAGACATTGCCGAAGGCCTTTACGAGTTCAACATCCTCGCCGACGACGGCGTCCGGCTATTTGTAGATGAGAAACTCCTGATTAACGAGTGGCACATGGCGGCCGCGCGGACTTATACCAAAGAGGCTAACCTGTCGAGTGGAAAGCATCGCATCCGGCTGGAGTACTTCGAGGCCACCGGATCCGCTTTGATCAAGCTGGACTGGAAACCCTCTGTGCGAGACCGGGGTTGGGACGGCGAATACTACAATACCACCGATCTCAGTCAGGACCCGGTTCTGCGGCGCTTTGACCCTGACCTGGATTTCGACTGGAGAGGCCAGGGGCCAGGTTCCCCTGTCTACGGAGAAAACTTCTCCGCCTACTGGACACGCCGTCCGAGCTTCGAGGCCGGGCGCTACGGCTTCTACGCCGAGGCCGACGATGGCGTCCGGGTCTGGATCAACCGGGACGACAGCCGGGAAAAGCTTATCGATGAATGGCACGGCGCCGAACCGGCGACCTACTTCCGCGATGTGATCTTCCCGAAGGCCGGGCGCTTCGCCGTCGACGTTGCTTTCCTTCAATTGTTGGGCGACGCAAAGCTGCACGTTTGGTGGGAGCGCTTGACCGACTGCGTGAGCGATTGCCCGGACTGGATCGGTGAGTACTATGACAACCCGGGCTGGCGCGGCCAGCCGGCTTTCAGGCGCAATGACGGCGCAATTGATTTCGCCTGGAGAGATGATAGACCTGATGACCGCATCAAGTCGGACCATTACTCGGTCCGTTGGACGCGAGCGGTGACCTTCCAACCGGGAACTTATCGGTTTAGCATCACGGCCAACGGCGACGTTCGAATGTGGATGGACGACGTTAAGGTCTTTGACACCGCCACCGGTCAGCCTCCGGTCTTCCCCAAAAATTACGCGAGGGAGACAACGGTGCGCCTGCGGGTGGAATACATTGGGGTGAGGGGCGGAGCGCAGATCAAAGTCGACTGGAATCTGGCCGAAATGACGCCCTGATTTCTTCTGCCTCTTGCGTTTTGTCCTCCATGTGTGGTACAATTGGCTTGATGAACCCCAAGTCATTGCGTGCCCTCGAGTACTCGAAAATCCTGGACAAGCTTGCCGCGCATAGCTCTTTTTCCGCCGGGCGAGACCTGGCCCTGGCCCTCCAGCCTTCCACCGATTTCGATGAAGTCACCAGGCGGCAGCGCGAGACCAGCGAGGCGAAGGACCTGCTGGCGCGGCGCGGCAATGTCACTGTCGGTGGCGCCCGCGATGTCCGGCCTCAGGCGCGGCAGGCCAGGGTGGGCGCTATCCTCCAACCCCAGGACTTCCTGGCTATCCGCGACACCCTGGTTGCAGCGCGCACACTCCGTAACACCATCAGCCGCCTTGCCGATCAGCTCCCCCTCCTAAACGACACGGCCAGGCGCCTTGAAGACTGTCCGCGCCTGGTTGAGGCCATCGACCAGGTGTTTAACGATGCTGGCGAGATCGTTGATCACGCTACACCCAGGCTGGCACGGATCCGGCACGATCTGCTGGCGGCCGAAGACCGCCTCCGCACGCGCCTGGATCGCCTTATTGCCTCGCCGGAAGCTCGCAAATATCTCCAGGAACCACTGATCACGCAGCGCGAAGGACGCTACGTCATCCCCCTTAAGGCCGAATTCAAAGGCCGGATCCCGGGCTTGATCCACGACACTTCGGCCAGTGGCGCCACACTGTTCGTCGAGCCGCTGGCTGTCGTCGAGCTTGGTAACCGGGTGCGCGAGCTGCAACTCGAGGAACAGCGCGAGATTGAGCGCATTCTGCGCGAGCTTTCCAATCACGTTTCCACGTGCGCCGACCATATCCGCCAGACCGTGGAGGCCCTGGCAGCTCTCGACCTGGCACTTGCCAAGGCGAATTATAGTTTTGCACTCAAAGCGGTTGAACCGGAACTCTGGCCGCTGCAATCGAGTAGGGGCGCAGAGGAGACGTGGGGACGCGGACACACGGAGACACGGGGACGTGGGGAATCACCCTATCCCCGCGTCTCCGCGTCTCCGCGTCTCCCTGTCTCGCCTACCTTCCACTACGTGCAGGCACGCCATCCGCTGCTCGATCCCGCAACGGTCGTTCCTATCGACGTGCACATTGGGAAAGATTTCCGGATTCTGGTCATCACCGGACCCAATACGGGCGGAAAGACGGTGGCGCTCAAGACGGTCGGATTGCTCACTCTGATGGCACAGTCTGGCTTGCACATCCCGGCCCAGGAGGGATCAGGGCTGACGGTATTCAGCGGTGTCTACGCCGACATCGGCGACGAGCAGTCCATCGAGCAGAACCTCTCGACTTTCTCGTCGCATCTGACAAATATCATCGACACGTTGCGACAGGCGGATGCTCGCGCTCTGGTCCTACTGGATGAACTGGGCGCCGGCACTGACCCGGTCGAAGGTTCGGCCCTGGCCCGGGCGATCCTGGAGTCCTTGCTGGAACGCCGGATCACGACCCTGGCCACGACGCACTATTCAGAATTGAAAGCCTTCGCCCACGCCACGCCGGGGGTCCAGAATGCATCGGTGGAATTCGACGTAGAGACCCTTTCGCCGACGTATGAGCTGACCATTGGCCTGCCTGGACGGAGCAATGCCTTTGCCATCGCGCAGCGCCTGGGCTTGCAGTGGCCGGTGCTGGAGCGGGCGAAGCATTGGCTCTCCGAATCGGACCTGCGGATAGAAGACATGCTGTCCGAAATCCGCGCTGCCCGTCAGGAGGCGGTCGCCGCCCGCCAGACGGCGGAGGAGTCGCGCCGGACGGTAGGGCAGGCGGAACGTGAGTTACAGGCACGCCTGGCCGCCGTCGAAGCCGAGCGGCGGGAGATCCTGA
Organism: Chloroflexota bacterium; assembly: GCA_037440585.1. Classification (GTDB taxonomy): domain Bacteria; phylum Chloroflexota; class Anaerolineae; order Epilineales; family JBBITV01; genus JBBITV01. Next base: position 5,993 of record JBBITV010000110.1, on the reverse strand, counting down.
ACCAGGCGCGCCAGCAGGCCGGGCAAGAACTGGAAGCCGTGCGCGAGGAAATCCGCCGCCTGCGCCGCCAGCTTGACCAGGCCAGGAGCCGGGAAGCATTCACTCAGGCGCTCCAGGAGGTGGAGGCGCTGCGCGAAGCTGTGGAGCCCTTGCCATCGCCCCCCAGGCCAGCGCCCGTCGACGGGCCGCGCGAGGTGCAAGTCGGCGACACGGTCTGGGTCGAGAGCTTGAAGGCGCAGGCACAGGTGATCGGCCTATCGAACGGGCAGGCTGAAATAGCGCTGGGCGCATTCCGGGCGAAAGTTCCAATCGAGAGCCTGGAGATCAGGTCGCCCAGCCTTGTCACCGAGCCGGAGGTCCGGGTGACTACCACCCGGCCAGTCGACGTTCCCCTGGAACTGAACGTCATTGGTCAACGCGCGGAGGAAGCTGTCCGCCAGGTGGAAAACTACCTGGACCAGGCGGCACTGGCTGGCCTGGCCCGGGTCCGCATCGTCCATGGCAAAGGGACCGGAGCCTTGCGCCGGGCGATCCGGGAACTTCTGGATAAACACCCGCTGGTCACCAGCCACCGCCCCGGCGACCGGTACGAGGGCGAAGAGGGAGCGACGGTGGTCGAACTGGCTGGACAGTGACCACTGGCCAAATATCAAATGTCAAATCCCAAATCCCAAATTTATATTGATGAACGCGGGCGCATCTATGAGCGTCAGCCACGTCAGTGGCCGCTGGCGGTGATCCTGTCCGTAACCCTGCTGGTTTTTGCCGTGGTCTCCAGTATCGTCTGGCTTAACTACATGGTTGATTCCGCGCGAAACTACGATCCACCAATTACCTCGTTCTCTCAGAACGGCCGGGCGACTACGCCCATTGTGCAGCAGGTTGTTCTGGTGATCGTCGACGGGCTCCGGGTGGACGCAGCACGGCAGATGCCACTCCTGGGGGAACTCCGCGCGCGAGGCGCTTTTGCGGTTGCCCGCGTAACAGAGCCAACACTCTCACCGGCGGACTGGACGACACTGGTCACTGGCGCCGGACCTGAGCTCAGCGGCGCGCCCCTCCTCAACGTATCGGCCGACAAGCTGCGACCTATGGCCGTAGATAACCTTTTTCAGCGCGCCAATCAAATGAGCCTGGCCACGGGGCTCATCGGGTATTATACATGGGAGACACTGATTCCAGCGGAGCAGCGGGCTGTCAGCTTCTTCACCGACACAGCGGATGCCCCGGGCGACACCCAGATTACGGAAGCGGCGGTTAGGGCGTTAAAAGCTGTGTCGGTGGACCTGCTGGTAGTCCACTTCAGCCGAGTAGATTCCGCCGGGCACGAGCATGGAGCGACGAGCGCCGAGTATTTTGATGCAATCCTGGCCGCCGACCGGCACTTGCGGGAGATCACATCGGCGCTAGATCTGAGCAGGAGCGTCTTGATTGTCACCTCCGACCATGGCCATCTGGACCAGGGTGGCCACGGCGGGCCTGAGCCGGAAGTTGCCACGGCCCCCTTCGTCATGGTTGGCCAGGGCGTGCTATCTGGGGAATTCGGGACGATTGAGCAAACAGACATTGCGCCCACGATCGCGGCCTTGCTCGGCACGGCGATCCCCGCCGCTGCCCAGGGCGCCCCACGTTTTGAGATGCTGAAGATCTCGGATGCACTCCGGGCCGAGAAGGCGCTGGCATCTGCTGAGCACCACCTGAGCCTGGCACAAAGCTACCTTGAAATATTCCCGGGTGGTGAGCTTGAGCGCGTGATTGAAGATGAACAAGAGGCATTGCGCATCGCGCAGACCACCAACGAGCTCGGGTCCCATATCGATGCCTTCAAGCTGGCATTTCCCACCGTCACAGTGGTCAATGAGACTCTGGCCCAGTTGCGCGCCGATCGCATCGCGGCGGAACAGAGCCGCCGGCTGCCAGTGCTGGCCGTGGGCTTAGTCCCCTTCGCCATTCTCTGGATTCGACGCAGCTTCCGGACTGGCTGGCAGTTCGTGACGGCGTTCCTTACTGTTATATTTCCCTTAGGAAACGCCGCGATGTGGGCCAGTCTGGGCGGCATCGCCATGACCGCTGGCGCATTGGGGGAGCGTTTAGCAACGGCGCTGCTTCTCGCAGGTCTCTGCATGCTCGCCTATCGTTGGTGGCAAGGTGACCGGCGTTCAGGTCAATTGGTGGCGTTGCTGTTGCTCGCCACCCTCACGCTGACGGTCCACTACGGATTCTTCGCCCGTCTCAGCGCCATCTACTCACCGAGTGCGATCCGGGATGAGGGAGCATTGCTGAGGGACATCCTGGGACGGAGCGTAATGGCCCTCAGTTTCGGCTCGGCGATCACTTTGGCGGGCCTGTGGTGGGAGGATGATGTACAGTTTTGGACGACGATCCGTGCAACCTATGGTTTCGTATTGCTGGTCATCTCCATGCTGGGCGCTTCTCTGGCAGTTACAGCCTGGCAGATGGGTTTCGGCCCAACATGGTATGTACCGGACGCGAAGCTATTGCTGCTCCAGCTCTCCCTTCTGGCGGAGATCGGATTCGTCGCAGGCATCGGTCTCATCCTGCCCGTGTTTACCGTCGCTGTCGGCTATGGTCTTTATGTGTTCTCTCGGCGGGTCTATCTTAGCCCTGCCAGCCGGAGGGCGTAATCCGTGCGCATAGTGCTTACAGGCGCCAGCGGGCAGCTCGGCCAGAGCCTCGCGCGACGCCTGACAGAACCCGAAGTTTTTGGCATCTCCTTCCCTGACTATGACATCGGAGAGCCGGCCATCATTCCACTCATTGCCGGCAGTAGACCGGACGTAGTCATCCACGCGGCGGCCATGACCGACGTCGACGGGTGTGAACACAACCCGGAACTGGCTTACCGGATCAACGGCCTGGGGACACAACACGTGGCTCTGGCGTGCCAGCAAAGCGGCGCGCCAATGGGGTACATCAGCACAGATTACGGCTTCGATGGCCAGAAACAGGCGCCGTATTGGGAATACGACGCGGTCAATCCCATCAGCGTCTATGGTGCCTCGAAACTGGCCGGCGAACGCTGGGTTGAAGCTCTCCTGGATCGCTACTACATTGTGCGCACCGCCTGGTTATACAGCCACAACGGGCCGAACTTTGTGGCGCGTATCCTGCAACTGGCCGAAGCGCGACCGGAGTTGAGCATGGTAACTAACGAGGTTGGCTGCCCCACCTTTTCGGACGACCTGGCGACCGCAATCCTCAAGCTAATTGAGCATCCACTGTACGGGGTGTTCCATCTGGTCAGCGAAGGATATTGCTCGCGCTACGAGTTTACCCGGGCGATCCTGGATCGCGCCGGAAAGCCGGACTATCCATTGCGCCCGGTGACAGAATATGTGCGCCTGGCCCGCCCACCGGCCTTTGCGCCCTTGCGCAACTTCCGCGCGGCAATTCAGCTTGGCATCAGGCTGCCCACCTGGCAAGAGGCACTGGACGCCTGGTTTGCTCAACTACGATGCAGGAACCAGTCGCCCGTCTGATCTCCGTCATCATCCCCAACTGGAACGGTGCCCAACACCTGCCAACTTGCCTGCAGTCCCTGCGCCGCCAGACCTATCCGAACTTCGAGGTCATTGTTGTCGACAACGCTTCAACCGATAGTTCGCGTGAGCTACTGGCGCGAGACTACCCGGAGGTGCGCGTCATTGCCTTGCCGGAGAACCTCGGCTTCGCCGGTGGGGTGAACGTTGGCATCCGCGCCGCCCGTGGCGACTTCATTGCGCTACTTAACAACGACACCGAGACCGATCCCCATTGGCTGGCCGAGCTCGCCCGTGCCCTGGCAGAATACCCTGAGGCCGGGTTGGCTGCTTCCAAGCTGCGCCTGTTCGACCGGCGCGACGTCCTTCACTCGGCGGGTGACGTCTACCGGGTTGATGGAACGGCGGACAGCCGGGGTGTCTGGCAACACGACGACGGTCGCTTTGACGACGACCGTTGGGTCTTCAGCGGGTGCGGCGGGGCCGTCGCCTACCGGCGGTCAATGCTGGGCGAAATTGGCCTGTTTGATACCGACTTTTACTTCAACCTGGAAGATGTCGACCTGGCCTGGCGTGCGCAACTGGCGGGCTATCGCTGCATCTTTGTCCCGAGAGCGATTGTCTACCACAAGGTCAGCGCGACGGGCGCGGGCGTTATTTCCAGCTTCTACACCGGGCGCAACACAATCTGGGTGATCGCCAAGGACTACCCGGGATCGCTGCTGCGGCGGTACTGGCCGCGTGTCATCGCAGCGCAGACACGCATCGCCTGGCAGGCCCTCAAGGCGTGGCGGGGCGCAGCGGCACGCGCGAGGCTACGCGGCCAGTTAGCCGGCCTGCTTGGCATACCGCGCATGCTCGCCAAGCGCCGGGCGATTCAACAAATGCGCCGCGTCTCCGATGCCTACCTCGAGAGTTTGTTAGAAAGTTGACTTAGACCTTGGGTGCGTGTATCATTGGGGGGCAGAAGTCAAACGTCAAACGTCAAACGTAAATGCCAACCATGACGTTTTACATTTGACGTTTGATGCAAGGAGACGGGCCATCAATACTGACACCAACTTGCTGCTCTCCATCATCATTCCAGCCTACAACGAGGAGCGCCGACTGCCGGGAACATTAACCCAAATTCTGGCTTACCTGTCCTCGCAACCGTACTCGGCCGAGATCATCGTCGTGGAGAACGGCAGCACGGACGATACGGCTGGCGTGGTCCAGCGCTTCATGGTTGCGCATCCCAACGTGCGACTCATTCGCTCTAAAGAACGGGGCAAGGGCATCGCGACGCGGTTCGGCATGCTATCTGCCCGCGGGCAATTCTGCTTCATGTGCGATGCCGACCTGTCTATGCCAATCACTGAGCTGGCCAAATTTCTGCCACCGGCTTTGGATGGCTACGATGTCGCCATCGGCTCGCGCGAAGTTCCTGGCGCCCATCGCTATGGCGAGCCAGTGTATCGTCACCTGATGGGTCGTGTCTACGCCGCGATCGTCAAGCTGCTGGCCTTGCCTGGCTTCGAAGATACACAGTGCGGTTTCAAGTCTTTCAGACATGAGGTCGCCCAGGACTTGTTTTCCAGCCAATCGATGCAGGGCTGGGGCTTCGATCCCGAGTTGCTCTACATCGCCCGCAAGCGCCGCTACCGCATCGTCGAGGTGCCCATCGAGTGGTACTATAATCCCGACAGTCGTGTCCGCCCGGTGAAGGACGCTTTCCAAATGGTGCGTGACCTGCTCCGCATCCGGTGGAATGATTTTCGAGGAGGGTACGATCATCGGCGTCCGCAGCCGTCAGCCGTCAGCCATCAGCTTTCAGCTTTCAGCCACAAGCTGAAAGAATAGCTGAACCGCTGAAGCGGTTACTACAAACCAAAACGAGGGAGTAATTATGCGACCCGTTTACGCTGTATCCGGCGGGGTGAGTAAGTTCGCCAAGGCCCGGCCCGACAAGACCTTCCAGGGCATCGTCAAAGAAGCGTACGACTATGCCATTGCCGACATCGGCCTGGCACACGAGCAGTTCTTCGAGGTAGTCGATGGCTCCGTGGCGTCGTACTTCTCGGACCACTTCCAGCGCCAACTTATGAGCGGCATCATGGCCCAGGACTACCTGGGGCTGTGCCCCAAGCCGTCTCATCGTGTCGAAGGGGGCGGTGCGACCGGTGGCTTGTGCTTCCAGGAAGCGTGGAAGTCGGTGGCCTCGGGGCACATGGATGTGTGCGTGGCCTATGGCTTCGAGACAATGAGCCACGTCCAGACCTGGAAAGGCAACGAGTTCATCGCCCTGGCCTCGGACGTCAGCTTCGATTACCCCGTGGGCGGCTTCTACTCCGGCTACTACGCCATGATGGTCACGCGCCACATGAAGGAGTTCGGCACCACGGTCGAGCAGATGGCCCATGTCTCGGTCAAAAACTACATCAATGCTTTCTACAACCCCTACGCCCAGAAGAGCCAGCGCATCACCATCCAGGACGTGCGCAATGCCCCCAT
>JBBITV010000109.1:0-10490 GCA_037440585.1 Chloroflexota bacterium | reverse complement strand
GGACTTCGGAAGTCTTGGACCGGGCCGGCCCAACCCGCTTCATCGCCTGGTGCCATGACTTCGCCTGGACCGACCCCCTGTACCAGCCGCAGATGCGGCCCGGCTACCCCTGGGACCTGTTGCGCACGGCCTGGCCAGGCGTGCAGTACGTGGTTGTCTCGGAGGCGCGGCGGGGAGAATTGGCCGCACTCCTCAACTGCCCGCCGGAGCATATTGCTGTCGTCCCGCCGGGCGTTGATCCGGCCGTGTTTTTCAAGCTCAGCCCGGCTACGGCGCGGCTGGTCGAGGAGCTAAATCTGCTTTCGGCAGCGCCACTGATGTTATTGCCCGCCCGCCTCACCCGGCGCAAAAACATTGAGCTGGCTATCGAAATCACCGCCGCCCTGGTGCAACGTGGCCTGACCGCTCGCCTGGTCGTCACCGGCCCGCCGGGGCCGCACAATCCGCAGAACGTCGCCTACCTGGAGCGCCTGCAACGCCTGCGCCAGGAGCGGGGTGTCGAGAGGGCGGTGGTGTTCCTGTATGAGCACGGAACTTCTGACAGGGAGACAGGGAGACACGGAGACGCGGAGACACGGGGACACGGTGAATTTCCTCCTCTCCGTGTCTCCCCTTCTCCGCGTCTCCGCGTCTCCGGGTCCCCGCGTCAGCCGTTACACGTCACCGACGAGATGATGGCCGATCTCTACCGCCTGGCCGACCTGCTGCTCTTCCCCAGCGCTCGCGAGGGCTTTGGCATCCCGCTGCTGGAGGCGGGGCTGGCGCGCCTGCCCATCTTCTGCGCTGACATTCCACCCTTCCGGGAAACAGGTTTGGACGGCGTCCACTTCTTCGCCCTGGACGAGGCACCGGACGCGATCGCGGCGCGCATTGCAGCTTTCCTGGCCCAGGACCGCGCCTATCAGATGTGCCAGCGGGTGTTGCAGCACTACACTTGGAGCCACATTATCGACGACCGGGTCGTACCTCTGCTTTAGCATAGATCAAGAAAGAGGTTTACTGTGTCTAAAAATTCAAAGGCAATTCCTGAGCTGAAACAGATCAAGCAGCGGCTGTTCGCCAAGATTGGAATCAAAGAATAGCAGGGAAAAGGCTTGTGCGAGCGATCCTGATTTGGGGAGTGTCCGGGTTGCTGGCGATGCTTAGCCTGCCTGGCCAAAACCCCCGTCTCCAACAGGGACAAAGGTTTGTCCTGAAAGCGTGCCTTGAATGCAATGCACTCAGCCCGAGGCAGAACTGGAGGTTGACAGCCGGTTCTGTGCGAGACACGCCGACCCTGACTTTCACCGTCTCGTTACCCCTTATCCTGCGCGCTTTCAATCCCGTCCATACCTCTCCAACGCCACGCGGGACGCCGACCGAGTTTGCATCGACGACGGCCACGCTCCAGGCACGTAATACACCGACCTACACGCCGACCGCGACCGCCTCTACGACCTCCACGCCAACGGCCACGCCCAGCCCGGCGCCTACGGTGACACCCTCTGCCACCGACTCGCCCACGCCCGCGGCGACCGTGACGCACACACCCGACTCAACCCCCACTGACACGGCGACATCGACGGTGACTGACACACCCAGCCCAACCTACACCAACACCACAACCCAGACGCCGACGTCTGCTATCAGCGCTACACCCACCCTGACGGAGACCGCCACCCAGACGCCAAGCGCCAGCGCGACGTCCACTTCCACCCCCGGCGCAACCGCGACAACCACTTCCACCACGACCGAGACCGCCCTGCCCAGCCCGACCCCCACGCACACGTCCACGGCCACCGCAACGGAACTTCCCGCAACCCCTTCGCCGACTCTCGTTGCGACACATACCCCCACCTCAACCGTCACCCCGACGGCATCCCCCAGCGGAACTGCTACCACCACACCCTCGGCTACTCCGACGGATGTTGTAGACCCCTTTGAGCCTAACGACGCCTTCGACCTGGCCTACGGGCCGCTAACGTTCGGCGTCACGTATGCGGCCTATATCTGGACTGCTGACGACTGGGACTACTATAAGGTTGATATTCCCGATCTAGGCACGCTCACTCTCGACCTGACAAATATTCCGTCCGGTGCCGACTACGACCTTGTGCTCTACGATGACGAACGGATATGGCTGGCCGGTTCGAATACCCCGGATAACGTGGATGAGTTCATTTTTCACCCGGCCCTCTGGCCCGGTACGTACTACATCGCCGTTTTCCCATTCGGAGAATATTTTGACCAGCTTCAGCCCTACCGGCTTACGGCTAACTTCCAGCCGGGCCGGGCTGTGCTCCTGGCAGACGACTTTGACGATCCCGGGAGCGGCTGGCCCGTGAGCGATGACGAAACCGGTACCCAGGAGTACGTGGATGGCGAGTATCGTATTCGGATCAAGAACATTGATTTATGGAATCCTGCGCTCGCTCCTGGTTATTTCCGCGCCCCGTATGTCGTGGAAATGGACGGCCGCCTGGTCAGCCCGATTCGCGGCTCATATGGCCTGGTATTCGAGAGTGCTGATGACGCCAGCTTCTTCTACGCCTTCCAGGTATACAGCGAGGGGCAAGCATCGCTATCCAAGTACAGCAATGGCGCCTGGGAGGTTCTTGTGCCCTGGACCCCATTTTCATTTGTCCATCCCGGACAAGCCAGCAATCATCTTCAGGTCGTCCGTCAAAACTCCCTGATTCGCGCCTACGTCAACGGACAGAAAGTCGCGGAGGTGGAGGACAGCCAACTCTCGGGAGATTTTCGCGTTGGGTTGCTCGCCGCCGCCGATACTGCTGCCGGCGTTGATGTACGGTTCGACAACTTCCGTGTATCGACAGTATCGACCACGTCTCAAAAGGTTCAAATCGAGACTCAGGAAGGTGCAGAAAACAGGAATTTTTGTAACACAGATAGGACACTAGCCGGAGCGTGCCATGGTTTGTGACAAAACTGCAACCATAGGAATGGTGCCTCGTTGGTTCAAAATCATAAGGCGAGGTATTCGGATTCGTTCCGTTGTCAAGTTCGTCGTTATCGGCGTAGCGGCCGCTCTAATTCGCTTTCAGCCTCCCGCCGCCCAGATCGAGCGCTCTTATTCCGGCGGTATCTATGTCGTAATAAACTCCTGGCTGGCGCGCCTATCCAACCTGGTGCCGTTTGCCATTGGAGATATATTGCTCATCGCGCTGATCATAGGCCTACCTGCCGGGTGGATCCTTCGCCTGGCGTCTGCGGGGCGTGGGCGGCGAGTGCCTGCTTTCACCTCCCTGGTGCTGGATACGTTGGCGTTGGGGGCCGCGGTATACCTGACATTTCTCGTGTTGTGGGGCTTGAACTATTCGCGTGAACCGCTGACGTCGATGCTGGACTACGAGGAGCAACGTATCACGCCAGAGGCTAGCAAGAGACTTCTTTTGTTGACCATACAGGAACTCAATGCCGATTCCGCCCTGGCACACGAACGCCCCTGGCCCAGTGACGAGGAAATCAGGCAGGTTCTGTATCCCTCCTTTGAAGCGACTATCAGAGACCTGGGGAATCGCACCGGCATCACTCCCGCCATCCCAAAAACCTCGCTCCTCGGAGCTTACTTTGAGGCGACAGGCGTGACCGGGTTCACCGATCCATTCACCCACGAGGTGATACTCAACGCGACGCTTCTCCCGTTTGAAAAGCCCTTCATCCTGGCCCATGAATGGGGCCACCTGGCCGGATTTGCCCGTGAATCCGAAGCCAATTTTGTTGCGCTCCTGGCCTGTGCCAGGTCGGATGTGCCGGTCGTGCGGTACTCAGGTTGGCTGGCCCTCTATTCTAACCTGGTGAGGTCGGGTATGATGCTGCCACCCCTCTCACCCCAAGTCGCCGCTGACTTGCGGGCCATCCGGGAGCGCGAGCGACGGCATGTCATCGAGCAGGTGAGCCGGGCCGAGCGACGGGTATATGACCAATTTCTTAAAGCGAATCGCGTGGAAGAGGGTGTTGGCAATTATGGACTTTTCGTCCGGCTCGTACTGGGTACACGGTTCAAATCTAACTGGGTTCCAGTACGCCGTGCTGCGGAAGCTGTACCTGTTTACCTGCTACCTACCTTTTTCGACGCAGCCCGGTGACGCGCGCAGGAGGCGCACAGCGTCGTTTCGGGCAATATCTCCAGTCGCTCCGGCTCGATCCGGCCGCCGCACTCCTCGCAGCATACATCCCCACATTGCTCAACCTTGCGTAGCGCAGCCTCGACTTCTCGAGCGCGCTCTTCCAGGCGCCGCAGCAGGGCCCAATTGAGTTCCCATTCGATGATAGCGGGGTCGCCTTCGCCCAGACTATAATCCGGCTGCTCAGACAGCTTCGCCTTGAGACGTTGGATGTCAGCGTTCAGGGCATTCGATTCGTCCTGCAGTTGTTGTTGCCGGGTCTTAACCACAAATACCGCTCCCTCTTGAGCACTACGCAGCATTACCGAAAATGACCACCGTATGTTCCCACTCCTCGTCCCAACCATACTCGCCGATGAGTGGCACGAATACGACCTGTTCCAGTTTCTCATACACTACCTCGCCCTCGCGCCGGTACACCCGCATCACGCTTTGCCCCCACTCATCCCCAACCGGGACCACCAGACGCCCGCCAACCGCGAGTTGATCTAACAATGGTTGCGGGACTGATGGCGCCGCCGCAGTCACCAGGATAGCGTCGAAAGGCGCCATTTCGGGCCATCCAAGGCTGCCATCGCCAGTTTTGACCTGGATACTGGTATATCCCAGAGCGTGGAGACGGGTTTTCGCTTGCTCGGCCAGTTCCGGGATGCGCTCGATGGTAAACACTTCGCGCGCCAGTTGGCTCAGGATAGCCGCCTGGTAGCCCGAGCCAGTCCCAACCTCAAGTACCCGTTCGTCGCCGTTGAGTCCCAGCGCCGCAGTCATGCAAGCGACAACATAGGGCTGCGAGATTGTTTGCTCGTGGCCGATGGGTAGGGCGCAATCGGCGTAGGCAAGCACCCGCAGACTAAGTGGCACGAACCGGTGGCGAGGCACCGTCCGCATCGCGTGTAACACACGACGGTCGCGGAGGCCGCGCGCCACGAGCTGCTGTGAAACCATCTGCGCCCGCTCACGTCTGGCGTCCATTTGCAGATTCCATTTGCGATCTGATCTCAGGTCAAAAAGCCCTGGCTGCCACTACGTCGTTGAAATGCATCCAGGGCTCGGAGGGGCTCTACCCCTTCAATCATACCACCTCAAGGTCTGAAAATGGTCTAGATAGGGTCATAGCTTGGTCCTAACACCAATACGGTTCAGTTGGTGTAACGTGTAACATGCTATTGGACCAAGTTCTGACCATGCTAGGACTGGGTTTGGACCTGAGGATGATATAATATTTTGGTACACGAACAACGAACGTGGCGAGCTCATCCCGGAGTACGGGATTGGTGAAGTGCCATTGCTGGAGTAGGCGGCTGAGTGTTACGATCAATTTCCACGCGGCTATCTCGTGAGGGACGAGAGGTGATCCGCTCACCACTGGTCGTTATTAAAGAAAAGGAGGACGAGGTAGCCGCTCGTATCCAGTTGGCGCAGGCCCTCGCCAACGCCCGCGTGGCCGAGGCGCGCGCCCGTGCCGCAGCCCTGCGCGATGAAGCCGAACGGGATGGCCTGCGCGACGCGGAGGAGTTTCGCCGTCAGTCCATCGCCACGGCCCTGGAGGAGGTGGCAACGATCGCGGCCGCCGGCCGGGAAGAGGCCACACGGCTCCGGCGCCACGGCGCGGTCCACGTCCCCAGTGCGGCCCGGCGGATTGTTGAGTTCATCTTGTCTGAGGCGTGATGTGTAAGACAGGGAGATAGGCACACATTACGTTGCCGTGGAGGTTCCCATGCAACTCGCCATGGCCAAGGTCCAGATCATTGGCGGTCAACGCTGCCTGGATCAAACAGTACGTGTCCTGCACCGCCTTGGCGTGATCCAGATCGAAGACCTCCCGCGCGGTAGCCCGCTGTACGCTTTGCAGCCTGTCGCCCTTGACGAGGCCGGGTTGCACCGCAAAGAATCTCTGACCGTCCTGTTGACCCGAATCCAGGCACTGCTGACCCTACTGGCGCCACAGCCCGGAGGTGGAACAACCTACAGTCCGGTCGACCTCGCCGAAACCTACGACGCCCTCTATGCCCAACCCACCGACGCTCTCCTTGTCCAGGTCAAGGCTCAGATCGACACGCTTGCGCCTGAAGTTCAGGCTGCTGCCCTGCAACGCGATAAGCTCGAGACCGAGCGCGTGTCACTTCCTCGCTACGAGGCTACCTTGCGTAAGCTTGTCCCCCTCGCCGCCGAGTTGCCGCAGCTCAAGGACTTCGAGACGGCCGCACTACTCATCGAGCGCCGCTTTAGCCCGGTGCTGGACCTGATCCGTCACGAAATCGACCGCCTGACCGGGTCCCGGTTTGAAATGGTCGTGCGCGACGTAGACGACGAGACCACGGCAGCCCTGCTCGTCTTCCCGCACCGCCACTCTGGCGCCGTCCAGTCTCTACTCGGCCGCGAGAACATTAGCCAGGTGCGTCTGCCTGACGAGTTGACCGGCGTGCCTTTCAGGGACGCCCTCAAGGCCATCGCCCGGCGCCAGGCGGCCATCGCTGCGGAGCTGGCTGAGTTGGACAACCGTCTGCTGGCCTTTTCCCTGGAGTGGACCGGGCCGCTGACGGTCTGGCGCGCAGTTCTGCGCGATCGGCTGCAGGAGTCCGAGGTTCTCATCCGGCTGGGTGCCACCCAGTATACCTTCGTCCTCACGGGCTGGATGCCGCGCCGCCAGTTGGCCCTCGTGCGCGAGGCCCTGCACCGTGAAGCTGGCGACCAGGTGATAGTTGAGGAGATGCCAATCAGCCCCGCCGAGCGCGAGCGTGCCCCGGTAGCGCTGGAGAACCCGGCACCGCTGAAACCTTTCGAGTTTCTGGTGCGCCTGCTGGCCCTGCCGCGCTACGGCGCGCTGGATCCCACGCCCTTCATGGCCCTGTTCCTGCCCATCTTCTTCGGCCTGATCCTAGGTGATATTGCCTATGGCGCTCTGGTCGTGTTGCTGGGCGTTTACCTGAGCCGAAAGTATGAACACCGGGAGGGTCTGCGCACCCTGGGGCAGGTATTCACCATCTGCGGGGTGTGGAGCGTCGTCATGGGTGTGCTGTATGGCGAGTTCCTGGGCACGTTGGGAGAACACTTCGGACTGCGCCCACTCTGGCTGAACCGCGCCGATCCACAGGTCTTCCAGGCCCTGTTTGGCTTCACCATCGCTGTCGGGGTGATGCAGGTGGGGCTGGGCCTGATCCTGGGTGCCTGGGAGACGCTCCGCGAGCGGCGGTTGAAGGAGCTCAGCGCCAAGCTTGGCATGCTCGTGGCGCTGTGTGCCCTCTTTTTCCTGATCGGTAGCGCGGCCAACCTGCTGCCGCACGACTTTTTCACTCCGGCGGTGGTGGCCCTGCTGATCGGCGTGATCCTGGTCAGCTACCCGTTGGGGGTTGTCGGGCTGTTGCTGGGGCCACTGGAGGTGTTGGGTACCATTGGCAACATCTTGTCCTACCTGCGTATCGCGGCTATCGGGCTGTCGTCGGTGTACCTGGCCAAGCTGGCCAACGACCTGGCGGGGCTGACGGGCAGCGTCGTCCTTGGCGCCATCGTCGCCGGCCTGTTGCACGTCCTGAACCTGGCGCTGGGGATTCTCAGCCCAACCGTCCAGTCGCTGCGTCTGCACTACGTCGAGTTCTTCGGCAAATTCTTCGAGCCGGGTGGCCGGAGCTTCACCCCGTTCCGGCGCCTCGGCATCAGCCATGACGCGTGATCGCGCGTCAGAGGAGGCGGGCAATGAAAACGAGTGAGTCAGGCGTTACGCAAGGTGAAGTTGTCATGGAAGAGCCACACGCTGCATTAGAAAAAGTGTACATTGAAGAATACCTGCACAGCAAAGGTCATACGATGCAAAGCTGGCGTGAATTGTCAGAAGAAGAAGCCAGACAACTCATGAGAGAAGCGTCAATGTATGCTTCGACCAAGCTTGCAGAAGTGGAAACAAAAACGCATCTCGTACAGGAGCTTCATGGCACTTCTGAGCGTGCCAAATTAGGGGCTGTCTGAATACGAACACTAGGGATGGGCTTTTCAGACAAGCTCTCAGACAGGCTGTGAGGAGGTCTGAAAGAATGGAGCTAGGTCTTCTGGCGATCGGTGCCGGGCTGGCAGTCGGCTTAGCGGCTATTGGCACGGGCTATGCTCAGGGCCGGATCGGCTCGGCAGGTGCTGGCACCATTGCCGAGAAACCGGAGTTGCTGGGCAACGTCCTCGTCCTGCTGGCCATTCCTGAAACGATGGTCATCCTGGGCTTCGCCGTGGCGGCGATGATCATTTTCCTGCTGCGCGGAGGCTGACGTGCCACTGGAGCACATCCTGCAGGCCATCGAGGCCGAAGCTCAGGCCGAGATCGACCGCATTACGGCCGAGGCCGAGGCCCAGGCGGGAGAGATCCTGGCGAAGGCCGAGGCTGAGGCGGCCGCCATCCGCCAGCGCCATCTGGGGGCTGTGGCTCCCCTCGTCCACACTGAACGTGCGCGCCTGCTCAACGAGGCCCGCCTGGCGGCACTCCGTGAAGTGATGCAGGTGCGTGAGGAACTGATCGCCGATGCCTTCGCCCTGGCCGAGAAGCAGCTGGCGGAGGTTCGCCGCCAGCCAGAGTACTCACACCTGCTCTGCCGGCTAGCCGAAGAAGCCATCGCCGAACTGGGCCCGGAAGGGGTGCGGCACGGAGCGTTCGCGCGGCAGGAGCAGGCTTCAACTGCAGTCGATTCCGGCCGCGCGAACGCTCGTGGGGGGCCGCAGACCCCCACTGAGGTGATCCTGCGCGTCGATCCGCGCGATGTGACCCTGGTCGAGGCGTTCCTGCCAGATCTGGCTGTGCCAGCGACCGTCGAACCGGTGCTGAACTGCATAGGCGGCCTGGAGGTATGCACGGTGGACAGGCGGATTGTCGTCTCAAATACGTTCGAGACACGGCTGGGCCAGGCGCGGCAGCGGCTACGCCGCGAGGTAGCCGATCTGGTGGCCGGGGGATTCGCCGTGCCTGCCGGCAGGCGGGAGGCTGAACAGTGGCTGGCGAGTACGAGTATGGCAATGCCCGCCTGAGAGCGATGAAAAGCCGGCTGCTTGGCCGTCCGGCATACGACGAGTTACTCAGTACAGCCAATCTCGACGAGTTGATCGCAGCCCTGGTACGGACGCCTTATCAGCCTGACATCGAGACGGCGCTCGTGCGCTATGCCGGCGCGCGCTGCATCGCCGAGGCGGTGCGGTTGAACGTCGCGCGTGAGTGCAGGCAGATCAAAAGTTTCTTCAAGGGCGAGCCGCTCCAGTTGATCGGTGCGCTGCTCGAGCGCTGGGACGTTTTCAACCTCAAGACGATCCTGCGCGGCCATGCACGTGGTATCCCGACCGACCAAATTGTGGAGAGCGTGGTGCCGGCGGGCGAACTGGATGCGGCCGCCCTGTCTGCATTGGCTGCACAACCCACCATCCGAGCCACAGTCGATCTGCTGGTCACCTGGCGCCTGCCCTATGCCCGGCCGTTGGTCGCCGCCATGCCGGCTTATGTTGAGCGCGGTGACCTGGCCGATCTGGAGCTGGCGCTGGATCGCGACCGCTTTGAGGCGACCCTGGCCCGCCTGCCGGTGGACGACCCCGACGCCGCTTTGGTGCGCGAAATGCTGGCAGCCGAAATCGACACGACCAACATCATGACCCTGCTGCGCCTGACCCGCGTTCCCGACCGCGAGGCAGCCCTCCGCGCCCACTACGCCACTCCCGACCCTGCGCCGCTGCTACTGCCGGGCGGCGGGCTATCCGCCGAGCAGATGTCCCACCTGCGCCAGGCCGGGACGGTGTCAGACATGGCTCGCTTGCTCATAGGTACGCCTTATGGTATATTGGTAGAAGGCCAGTTGGAAGCCTACCACCAGTCAGGTGACCTGGGGCTCATCCAGCGTGCACTGGAGCGGTGGCTGATCCTGAAGGGTGTCAGCATGTTCGGACGTGACCCGTTGAGCATCGCCGTAGCCATCGGCTACCTGTCGGCCAAACAGGCTGAGATGGCCAACTTGCGGCTTATTGCCTATGGCAAGGCGTTGGGCCTGGAGCGGGGCGCGATCGGGCGTGAGATGATCGAATGGCAAAGTTGAGCGTCATCACCGACCCTGTGCTCGCCCCCGGTTTTCGGCTGGCTGGCGTCGAGGTCTTCGCTGTGCACAGCGTGGCCGAGGCACGCCAGGTCCTGCAGCGCCTTCTGGACGAGGGCGAGGCAGGCGTGATCGCCATGAGCGACGAGTACCTGGCCGGCCTGGACGATGCGCTACGACGACGCATTGAGGCTGGCTACAAGCCGGTCGTAGTGGCGATCCCGGGGGGCGGGGCAGCGGCAGCCGA
This sequence comes from Chloroflexota bacterium, assembly GCA_037440585.1. Lineage (GTDB taxonomy): Bacteria > Chloroflexota > Anaerolineae > Epilineales > JBBITV01 > JBBITV01. The sequence goes on along the minus strand of JBBITV010000109.1, from coordinate 66 downwards.
GGAGGCGCGTAGCCGTCACATTTCCGAACTGATTCGCCGTGCCATTGGCATCCGGATCGCGTTCCG
>JBBITV010000108.1:0-10520 GCA_037440585.1 Chloroflexota bacterium | reverse complement strand
TCAGTGTGGCCAACACCTCACAACACTTGCAGCGCCTCAAACAGGCGCGCCTGGTAGTCGACGAGCGGGCCGGGCTCTACGTGCGCTACCGCATCGCCGACCCATCTGTCGCCCGGCTGTGGCTGGAACTGCGGGCGGTGGCCGAACGGCAATTGGGCGACGTCGAACGGGCGCTGGATGCCTACCGCGACCGGCGCCACGCATTCCCCCCGATTTCGATAGAGGACCTGCAGGCTGGGCTGCGCCGCGGCGACATGATCCTGCTGGACGTGCGGCCCGAGATCGAATACCAGGCGGGACACCTTCCCGGCGCCATCTCTATCCCCCTGGATGAGCTGGCGCAACGCTTGGGCGAGCTTCCACAAGACCGCACCATCGTCGCCTACTGTCGTGGCCCCTACTGCGTCTACGCTGACCAGGCACTGGAGATCCTGGCCGAACGGGGCTGGAAGGTAGCGCGCCTTGAGGAAGGGGTGGCCGAATGGCAACGAGCTGGCTATGCGTTGGCGGCAGCCTAAGGAAGTCGCTTAGTACACTATTCCACTATGAGCGAAGGAAATAGAAGAAATAGAAGAGACAGGAGAGGGGAAACCATGTTCATCAGACAGTTCGTAGACGAAGGCTTGGGTAATACTTCGTATCTGATTGCCTCTGAAACAACCGGCCTGGCGGCCATCATCGATCCTGAACGGGACGTGGACCGCTATATCCGGGTAGCTGAAGGACTCGGTTTGCGCATCACCTACGCCCTGGATACCCACCTGCACGCCGATTTCGTCTCCGGAGCGCGAGAATTGACCGCTCGCCTCTCGACAGCGCGGGATAGTGAGGATAGCGTTCATATCGGCGCTAGCGCCGAAGCGGAATTGGCCTTTGGCCACCTGCCCCTCAAAGAAGGCGATACTCTCTCTTTGGGTGACCTGACCATGGGTGTGTTGGCCACCCCAGGCCACACCCCCGAGCACATCAGCTTCACCGTGACGCCAGTAGGTGCCAGGACTCCGGCAGCTATCTTTACCGGCGGCAGTCTGATCGTCGGCGGGGCCGCCCGCACCGACCTGCTGGGCCACGACCTGACGGAGCCCCTGGCCCGGCGACTGTACCGTACCATCCACCACAAGTTGTTGCGCTTCCCGGACGACGTGTCCATTTATCCGACCCACGGCGCGGGCTCCTTCTGCGCCGTACCCAGCGTCGCCGAGCGCACAACCACGCTCGGCCAGGAGCGGCAACGGAATCCTCTGGTGCAGGCGACTTCAGAAGAGGAGTTTGTGCGCCAGGCGCTCAGCGGCTTACCCTCCTATCCCACCTATTACAGGTACATGCGTGCCGTGAACCAGCGGGGGCCGCGGGTGCTCGGCGACCTTCCAGTCCTCGATCCCCTGTCGCCGGAAGCGGTGCGCCAACGTATGGCGCAAGGGGTGGCCGTGATCGACACGCGCACGCCGCGGGAGTTTGCGGCGGGACACATCCCGGGGGCCTACGGCATTCCCCTGGGTGCACCCCTGATCACCTGGGCTGGTTGGGTGGTGCCCTTCGGGTCGCCTATCATCCTGGTCGCCGACAACCCGATGGAGCGGGGAGAGGCAGTCCGGCAGCTCATCCGGATCGGCTACGATGATCTCCGAGGCTACCTGGATGGCGGCCTGGCCGCCTGGGAAGCGGCCGGCCTGCCCGTGGCGCGTGTGCCAGTGGTGCAGGCTGAAGAACTCAATCGGCGATTGGGACGAGGTGATGGCCCCGTCGTGTTGGACGTGCGCCAGGATGCGGAATGGCAGGCAGGGCATCTGCCACGCGCCATCCACATCGAGGCGGGCCGTCTCCCTTATCAAGAAGAGCTACCGCTTCGTAAAGATGACCCTGTAGTGGTTCACTGTGGCCACGCCGACCGTTCCACGGTAAGTATCTCGATCCTGGAACGCCGCGGATTCCGCAACCTGAGCCTGCTGCGTGGCGGATTCAGTGGTTGGCAGGCAGCTGGATATGAGGTGGTGCGGGACCATGAGTGAGCGAAAGGTAATCCTGGGCCTGCGGGCCAACTGGCAGCAATTCACCCTGCTGGTGATCGTCAACGCCTTCGTCGGGGCGATGGTCGGCCTGGAGCGGACGGTCGTGCCTCTCATTGCGGAGCAGGACTTCGGCCTGGTCTCCAAGACCATCGTCCTGTCCTTCCTGATCAGCTTCGGCGTGGTCAAGGCGTTGGCCAATCTCTTCGCCGGGCGCATGTCGGACCGCATCGGGCGCAAGCAGATTCTGGTTGCCGGCTGGCTGGCCGGCCTGCCGGTGCCGTTCCTGATCATCCTGGCGCCGAGTTGGAGCTGGGTGGTCCTGGCCAACATCCTGTTGGGCATCAACCAGGGCCTGTGTTGGTCCACCACGGTCATCATGAAGATCGACCTGGTCGGGCCGAAGCAGCGCGGGCTGGCGATGGGCCTGAACGAGTTTGCGGGCTACGTCGCGGTGTCCCTTTCCGCGCTGGCGACAGGCTACATCGCGTCGGCGTATGCCCTGCGGCCACAGCCGTTCTACCTGGGGATCGCCTTCGCCCTGGTGGGCCTGATCTTGTCCATCTACTTTGTTCAAGAGACGCGCGGCCATGCCCGGCGTGAGGCGGCGCTTGCCAAAGATGCGAAGGAATTCGGGGGAACTCTGAGGAACCTTGTCCTTGAGCGAAGCGAAGGATCAGGGGAACTCCGGGGAACTCCGGCCAATCCGTCTTTCGGGCAAATCTTGTTGCTTACGAGCTGGAAGGACCGGGCGCTGTTCGCGGCGAGCCAGGCCGGGATGGTCAACAATCTGAATGACGGGATGGTGTGGGGGCTGCTGCCTCTGTTCCTGGCCGGGGCCGGATTGGGGGTGGAGCAGATTGCGGTCGTTGCCGCCATCTATCCGGGTGTGTGGGGCCTGAGCCAACTGGTCACCGGGGCGCTGAGCGACCGGCTGGGCCGGAAGGGGATGATTGCTACCGGGATGTGGGTGCAGGCAATCGGTATCTGGCTCTTCGTGATCGGGCGCGGCTTGCCGGTGTGGATCACTGGGGCAGTGCTGTTGGGTCTGGGCACGGCTCTGGTCTACCCAACGTTGTTGGCGGCTATTGGTGACGTGGCTCACCCGGAGTGGCGCGCTTCGGCGGTGGGCGTCTACCGGCTGTGGCGCGACGGAGGGTATGCTTTGGGCGCACTCCTCTCTGGCGTCCTGGCCGATACGCTGGGCATCCCCTGGGCTATCGCTGCTATCGGCGGGCTGACCTTCCTGTCCGGGGTGGTGGTGGCCGGGGTGATGTACGAGACGCTGCCCCTTCGCCGAACCGTCCAACTCAAAGTCGAAAACCTGCCGGGTTGAGATAGACTCCTCTGTGTGCCGGTCCATACAAGCGTCAAAGCGGCTCTCTGGGTATCGCGCCAATTCGTCTCGCCCGCTCCACCAAGAACAACTCCGCCCACTGGAGAAGGCGACACCTTAGCTGCTGTAGTTCCTGGTGACGAGCGGCAAAAAGTGACGGCAACCGGTGCACGGGAGCCGCTGGCTGTAGCGAATCAGCGTATCCCCGTTCTCCGCGCGCTCCAGCCACGCGGCGTGCAACGACCCTTCCGGCCCGGCGGCCAGGATCACCTCCTGTACACCCAGGCTGTTGGCCGCCAGTTGGACCTGGGTACCCCAGTCGCTCTGGTGCGAAGCGCGCCGCGCCATCACCTCGTCCCGCCGGTCCCAGGCCAGGTAACGTTCGTCCGTTAGCAAGACAGCCAGGCTGGGCAAATAAGCGGCGCGCTCCGGGGGCGACACTAGCGCCGGTACCGTCCAGTACCCAGGGCGTCCCCAACTATAGACTGCCCCGGCGCCCTGGTCGGTCTCCTCCTGCCAGGCCAAATGCGTCTCGCCAGCCACGTCGACCTGGAATACTGCTGCCAATGACTGCCGGTCGCCGCTATCGGAAATACTCCCTCGCCCTTCTGCACCTGCGAAGACGTAGCCAATAGCCAAAGGTTACAGCGGTGTGTCGCACCTTAACTGAACCGTATTGGTCTTAAGGTGAAATTTGACAATTCGCCCTGAGCCAGGCATACTTAAGCAATTCTTCGTTGAAGAAAGTGGCCCATGCTCATGGACGAAAGCACGCTCCGCCTTCGCGACGGTTCCCGGATCGCTATAATCGGTGGCGGACCGGCCGGGAGCCTGTTTGCGCTGCATGCCATGGATTTTGCGCGGCAGCGTGGGCTGCAGATCGAAGTGGTCGTCTTTGAGCAGAAGGACCTCACCGCCCGGGGTCCGGTGGGCTGCAACAAGTGCGCCGGTATCCTCTCTTCGCGCCTGATCCACAACTTGCGCACCATCCACCTGACCTTGCCGCCTGAGGTCGTCCAGGCCCGCATCGAGGCGTATGTCCTCCACCTGGGAAACGCTTCCGTTGAGGTTGCCCGGCCGGAAGACGGGCGCGAGATTATCAGTATCTACCGTGGGGGTGGGCCGCGCCTGGGCGATCATCCTCCCACCGCCGGGTTCGACGCCTGGCTGCTCAGTGAGGCCGAACGCCGGGGCGCGCGGGTTGCTCGCGAGCGAGTCGAAGAGGTCAGGCTGGGGAACGTGCCGGTGCTGCGGACACGCCAGCAAGAATTTGCGTGTGACCTGGTGGTCCTGGCGTGCGGCGTCAACACCCGGATAATCCCGCTGACTGGCACCTCGTACACGCCTCCACGTACCGAGATGATGGCCCAGGACGAGCTACTCTGGTCTGATTCTGGGAGGGATGACCTCAAAGTCCACGTCTATTTCGATCACACAGGCGGCCTCCTCTTTGCCGGTTTCATCCCCAAGGGACCTTATGCCAACATCAGCTTGTTGGGCCACGACCTGGGCCGGGATGCCGTCGGCGATTTCCTATCTACGCCGGAGATCCGCGCCCAGTTGAGTGCTGTGCCGCGCCGCCTGTGCGGTTGCAAGCCGAGTATTGCTGTGTCTATGGCCCGCGATTTCTATGGCGACCGCTTTGTGGTGGTGGGAGATGCGGCGGTCACCCGGTTGTACAAGGACGGCATCGGCTCAGCGTTCCTGACGGCACGCCAGGCCGCCCACACTACGATAGAGCAGGGGATTTCGGCCGAGAGCTTTCGTCGCCATTACGCCCCCCTCTGCCGGGACATCGACCGCGACAACCGCTACGGCCGGCTGCTCTTCGCCCTCTGGAAGCGGACGGTACATAATGCATGGCTGACCCGGGCCTGGTTCCACACGCTCATTGCCGAACGCGCCTTGCCACCCCACGCCCAATACTGCCGGATGGCGCTCTGGGCGATGTTCACCGGGGACGATACCTACGAGCACATTCTGGGTCGTATGGTGAGTCCGGTGGTGGTGTGGCGGCTGGCGCGGGCGCTGCTACATCCCGGCGCGCGGGTGCAGGCCAGTGATGTCACACCTGTGCCCACCCAACGTCACCTGCTCGACCCGATGATTCTGCCAGGGAAACGCGCCTGGCGGGCGATCCGGAGACATTGGACGCACGGTCGCGGGTCTCAGGTGCCTGTAGAGCGGAGCGCCAAGGAATGAACGACAGCCTGGGCCCACTGGCAAACGATTCAACCGTAGTGATCATTGGCGGCGGACCCGGCGGGGCGAGCTGTGCCATCGCCCTCAGACGGCTTGCGTGTGCGATGGGGCGCAACATCAACGTGATCGTGTACGAGGGCAAGACCTTCGCCGGCGAAGCGCATTATAATCAGTGCATCGGCGTCCTGTCCCCGCCCATCGATCATATTCTGGAGCAGCAGTTGGGTGTCCCGTTCCCACGGCACCTCGTCCATCGGCACATCACGGGCTACGTGCTGCACAGTGACCGCCACCAGATCGTCCTGGATAGCGAAGACGAGCCATCCTTCGCCATGCGGCGCGTTCAGTTCGACGATTACCTGCTCGAACAGGCCCGGCTGCAGGGTGTGCAGGTGGTGCACAGCCGCGTCACCGACCTGGAGTTTCACGCGGATCGAGTGGTGATCTACAGCGAGAGCGACAACCGCCAGGCGGCCGTGGTCGTCGGGGCGTTCGGCCTGGACGACGGCTCGACGACGGCCCTGGCGCGCGCCGCGCCATACCGCCCACCGCGATTCCTGGAAAGCATTGTGACCAAGATCCATCCTCCAGATGAGGCCATGGCAAAGTTCGGCAACCGGATCCATGCCTTTCTGCCGGGCGTATCCCAGATCGAGTTTGGTGCAGTGACGCCGAAAGGCAACCACCTGGCGGTGAACATTGCCGGTGCCGGGATCGATGCCGGCTGGATGGACTATTTCCTGGCTTCGGCGCCTGTACGAGCGGTAATACCGTTCATCGACCGGGAACACCCGGTGAATCCCTATGATTTTCACTACTTCAAGGGGCGCTTTCCGATTTCAATTGCCCAGGGTTACTACGGCGACCGCTACGTGCTGGTGGGGGATGCTGCCGGATTGGTGCGTGCCTTCAAGGGCAAAGGGGTCAATTCTGCCTGTCTGACTGGACTGTGGGCGGCCGAGGTGATCATGACCCGGGGCATATCCTGCGCCGCTTTCGCAGAGCATTACACCCGCGCCTGCCACGAGATCCTGGCCGATTTGCCCTACGGCCGCACTGTGCGCCACCTGGTCGGTGTTGCCAGCCGGTTGAGAATGCTGGACCGGGCGCTGGCCGTCGCCGAAGGCGAACCGGCTCTGCAGGCAGCGCTTTTCGACGCCGTATCCGGCCACCGGGCCTATCGGGCGATTATTCATGATCTGTTCAAGCCCGGGCTGATCGGGCAGACTTTTGTGAATTTCTTGCGCCCGCGACCAGCAACGGGGCTGTAGTATAATTGGCGGGATAGTCAAAGTATGCTATAATAAGTGTGGTCAACTAGAACGATTGTTCGTACTGAAGCTCAGGTGCGATGCACTTGGAAAGTGCGTCGCACCTGAACCACCTGAACCGGTACCAGAAGGAAGGCTCCGGACGATGGCGAAGAAGGGCAAGGTCAACAAGAAAAAAGAGCCGGTGCTGAAAGTCGATCCGGCGCGGCAGCGTGAGATTGTCGGCATCGGGTTGATGGCGGTCGGCGGGCTGACGGTGCTGAGCCTGCTTTCAGCCAGCCACGGTAACGTGAGCGAGGCGTGGCTGCGTTTGCTGCAGCTCGGGTTCGGGTGGGGCTATATCTTCGTGCCCTTCGGGCTGATCTTGATCGGCCTGTGGCTGGTGCTGGACAGCATGGACCGCCGCCCAGACGTGGGGTGGGAGCAGCCCCTCGGCGGCCTGCTCCTCTTCGTACTCGGCCTGGCTTTCCTTCACATTATCGCGCTGCTGGACGATCCGCGCACGTTGCCGGACTCGGGGCGCGGTGGCGGCTACACCGGCTGGATGATAAGCCAGGTCCTCCAGGATAGCCTTGGCCTGTTGGGAGCTGTGCTCGTACTCCTCGCGGGTACCGGGATCGGCCTGATCCTGTTGCTGGGGCGATCCGTTGCCCAAATGCTTAAGACATTAGGACTAGGTGTCGGCCGGCTGCGCGACGTCTTGCATGAGCGCCAGGCGCCGTACCCGTCGGTGAACTTGCCACCGTCGCCAGCGTCCGAGCCGGTTGGATTCCTCCGTGAAGTGCTCGAACGGGTCCGTGAATCCCCGATTCTAGGCTCACCGCCGGCTGACGATGAAGCCTTGCACGCGCCCGGCCAGTTGGCCGCGCCGATCCGGCCGGTCGTGCCGCGTATTATTGGTGGCAAGGGTGAATATCACCTGCCGCCCCTGGCCGACATTCTGGACGAGCACAGTGAGCAGGAGCTGAGCAAGGAAGAGATCCGCCAAAAAGCCCGGATCATCGAGGAGACCCTGTCCAGCTTCGGAGTTCCAGCCCGGGTGGTAGAGGTCAACCAGGGGCCGGCCGTCACCCAGTTTGGGGTCGAGCCGGGGTTTGTCGAGCGCCGCGATAACAAGGGACGGGTGCAGAAGGCCAAGGTGAAAGTCAGCCGCATCGCCAGCCTGTCCAATGACCTGGCGTTGGCCCTTTCGGCGAGGACTATCCGCATCGAAGCACCGGTGCCGGGGCGACCTATCGTCGGGATTGAGGTGCCCAACGAAGAGACGCACATGGTCGGGTTGCGCAGCCTGATGGAATCAGAGGCATTCGCCGAGGTGAGGGGCCCGTTGCGCGTGGCGTTGGGGCAGGACGTGTCCGGCCAGCCGGTTTGTGTGGACCTGACATTAATGCCCCATTTGCTCATTGCCGGGGCGACCGGCTCGGGCAAGTCGGTGTGCATTAACTCGCTCATTGCCTGCTTGCTCTGTACACATACCCCGGATACCCTCAAGCTGCTCATGGTCGATCCCAAGCGTGTCGAGCTGGTCAACTTTAACGGTGTGCCGCACCTGGTTGCGCCGGTCGTGGTCGATCTCGAGCGCGTCGTGGGGGTGCTCAAGTGGGCGACCAACGAAATGGATAAGCGGTACAAGGCGTTTGCCGAGGCCACGACGCGCAACATTGAGGCCTACAACGAAATGGCTGTGGCGAAAGGCAAGGCGCGAATGCCCTACCTGGTGATTATCATCGATGAAATGGCCGACTTGATGATGGTGGCGGCGGAAGAGGCGGAGCGGCTCATCTGCCGCCTGGCCCAGTTGGCTCGGGCGACGGGTATTCACCTGGTGCTGGCCACGCAGCGGCCATCGGTCGACGTGGTCACCGGGTTGATCAAGGCTAACTTCCCGGCCCGGATCAGCTTTGCCGTCACGAGCCAGGTCGATTCGCGGGTGATCCTGGACGTGGCTGGCGCCGAAAAGCTGCTGGGCAAGGGCGACATGCTGTACATGGCGCCCGACGCCAGCAAACTCGCCCGGCTACAAGGATGCTTCGTCTCCGACCGGGAGCTGGATCGGCTGGTACGTTATTGGAAGGGAATGGCCACGCTGAGCACGCCAGGCATGGATGAGACGCGGCCGCCTGGTGAGGTCGTCCCGCCGGGTACTTATACCCAGCGACCGTTGTGGGAGGACCTGGTGGCTCAGCAACAGACCACCGCGTCTGAGGACGAGCTGTTCGACGAGGCAGTGGCGTTGGTACGCCGGCACGGCGCCGCGTCCGTCTCGCTGCTCCAGCGCAAGCTCCGCATCGGCTATAGCCGGGCCGCACGCCTCATCGACTTGATGGAAGAAGAAGGCATCATCGGGCCGGCCGAAGGCACGAATAAGCCGCGTCCGATCCTGATCGGGGACGACTTGGAGGAGGGCGATGCGGATGATGAGGAGTGGTGAGGGAAATGAGACACTGGTTTTCCGTAAACGGTCATCGACGTAGAGCACAGCAAGACGGACACGCGGGCGCGCCGGAATCAGGGCGGCAGCAGTGGCGGAAGCGGTTACAGGAGGCGCGCGGGGCGCTCAGAAACATCCCCGGCGCGTTTCGGCTGGTGTGGGATTCTAATCCTAAGGCGACACTCGCGATGGCCGGCCTGACCCTGGCCGGGGCTTTCGTTCCAACCGCCCAGGTGTGGGTAGGCAAGCTCATCGTCGACGCGGTGGTGATAGCGATCAGAAACCAGGTCGAGGCGCTGGAGGGCCTGCGCGCCGTGTTGCCCTTCCTCGCCCTCGAGTTCGGGCTGCTGTTGGCGAGCACGGCTACCGACCAGTTGCGCAGTCTCACCGAGCACATCCTCCACGCCCAGATGAATTACCACATCAACACGCAGATTATCCGCAAAGCTCTTTCGCTCGACCTTAGTTTCTTTGAGAATGCTGAGTTTTATGATAAGTTGCAGAACGCACGCCGTGAAGCGGATTGGCGGGCGCTCCGCATCATGAACGGCGCTTTCTACCTGGTCCAGAATATCTTGACGCTGCTGAGCTTTGGCGCACTGCTGGTTAGCTTCAGCCCGGTGGTAGCGCTGGTTCTCTTCGGCGCGACGGTGCCGGCGTTTATCGCCCAATCGCACTTTGCCGAGCTGCACTTCAAAGTGCTCACCTGGCGCGCACCCGAGGCGCGCCGCCTCAATTATTTCGAGTACCTGCTGTCCGACATCGAATCGGTCAAAGAGGTCAAGCTGTTTGAGCTGGGGCCAACTTTGTTGGGACGTTACCATGAGTTATTCTGGAAGTTCTTTGCCGAGGACACGCGCCTTGTGCGGGGGCGGATGCTCGCCAGCTTCGGGTTTGGACTGATCGCGACTATTACCTACTACGGTAGCTATGCCTGGATCGTGTTGCGCGCCGTGGCGGGCGCGATTACCCTGGGCGACATGACCATGTACATCTCCGTTTTCCGCCAGAGCCAGTCCTTGTTCCAGGCAGTGTTCGGTGGGTTAAGCTCCCTTTACGAGCACAGCCTGTTCATGAGCAACTTGTTCACCTTCCTGACGTTGGAGCCGGCGCTGCCCATGGCGAATGGGGCGCGGGACAGACCGTGGCCGCTCGGCCATGGGCAGCGCCTGGAGCCGCGCCTCGTCCAGCACCTGGGCGAGGTCCACGTCGTGCAGCACCAGCGGGAGCGCGCCGATCTCGAGCTTCGCCAGGTCGAGGATCTCGTTGACCAG
>JBBITV010000107.1:0-10522 GCA_037440585.1 Chloroflexota bacterium | reverse complement strand
GGTCTTCGACGAATTTGAGGAGTTTCTAGGCACCGCATTATTACCATTGCGGCTGCCGTTTGTGCTCCGGCCTGAGTCCCCCGTCTTTAGTATGGTGGCAGATCAGCCCTGGACGCCAACGCCAACCCGGACGCCGACCTGGGTGCCGACACTGACGCGCACACCGACCTGGGTACCAACGCCGACGCGCACGCCGACCCGCACCCCAACTCGCACGCCGACTTACACACCCACTCCAGGCCTTCCCGACCTGGTCGTCACAACCTGGCAGAGAACAGGTCCCGTAACGCTCAACTCCAGAGGTGAAGCGGAAGTACCTGTCCAGGTCAGCATCAGGAATCAAGGTGGCCTGGCGGCTGGCATTTTCAAGGTGTCAGTGAACTACACCGGACCATCTGGTACGTTTTTGGTTCCCTTCACCGTGCCCGGGCAAGGAAGTGGCTGGTATCCTTATACCGGTTCTCCCCTCGCTGCCGGAAGTAATGTGACCTTCGCCGGAAAGGTGACTCTGCCTGCTGGATTGCAGGGCAGGACTGTATCTGTGCGGGCCCTGGCAGATAGTTGTGCGGGCGATGAGTCTATGCCGACATACTGCCGCGTCGCGGAAAGCAACGAGGGTAATAAGAATAATAAGAAGAAAGACCTCAAAGGAGGCATCCAAATGAAAACCCGAATGACTCTGAGCTCGATGGGACTGCTGGCAGTTGTCCTGTTGCCCCTCGTCGTCGGTTCGGTAGGCGCCGGCCCACCTGGACAGCGCCCTGGCCCCGCCAGCGGCATCTCTCTAGCCGGCACCGTCGCCAGCAAGATCAGCTACCAGGGCCGCCTGACGGATTCGGGCGGCAATCCTCTCAATGGCAGCTACAACCTGATCTTCCAACTGTGGAACGATGCCACAGCCGGCAGCCAGGTCGGCGCTGACATCGTGAAGAACGGCGTGGCGGTGAGCAACGGCCTGTTCACCGCCGAGTTGGACGTGCCTCAAAGCGCCTTCAACGGCCAGGCGCTCTGGCTGCGCATTCAGGTGAACGGCCAGTGGCTCACACCGCGCCAGGAGCTGTTGCCCGTACCCTATGCTCTCAGCCTGCGGCCTGGGGCGCGGATCGAAGGCAGCAGCACGGATGCCGTAACCGAGGTAATCAACCAGGGGCTGGGGGTAGCCATCCACGCCCAGGGCGCTGCGATGGGCGTCGAGGGCGTAGGCATGACCGGCGTTCGCGGCGAAGGTGACGTTGGCGTGCTGGGCAGCGGTCTGGTCGGCGTCCGAGGCATGAGCGATACAGGCTACGGAGTGGTGGGCATGACAAGCGCGCCCATGACAGCCACTGCCGCTGCTGGCGTCTACGGCGAGAGCATGAATGTCTACGGTGTCGAGGGCCGCAGCCAATTCGGCATCGGCGTGTTCGGCCAATCCTCTGGTGGATTTGGAGCCGGCGTCGGTGGTTCTGGCGTGACCGGCGTGGTCGGCACCGGCGGGATGTTGGGCGTGTCCGGCTATACCGAGAGCAATGACGCCACGGGGGTCGCGGGCACGGCCACCGGCTATGGCGGCAAAGGCGTCGAGGGCAACGCGCAATTCGGTACCGGTGTGGTCGGCACCGGCGAGATTGGAGTGAAGGGCACCAGCTCCGTAGGCCCAGGGGTGAGGGGAGAAGGCGCTACGGGAGTATATGGCATCAGTCAGAGCGGCTTCGGCGTCTGGGGTACTAGCACAAGTGGCACCGGTGTAATCGGTGAGGGCGGGACCGGCGTGAAGGGGACCAGCTCTATAAGTTATGGGTATGGGGTAGAGAGCGAAGGGTTCAACGGCGTGTATGGACGAAGCACCTCTCCCGACGGATGCGGTGGCTGTTTCGTCAACGTTGATGGCGGCATTGCGCTCTACGCCTACGGAAATGGGGGCGCAGCTAGCAGGGCTGCCCTGCGCGTAGACAACTCTAAGGGCGGCGACGGCATGGCCGCTTATCTCACCAATAACAGCGGTTATGCCAACGCCCATCTGCAGAACTCCGGTAACGGCGAGGTGCTCGTCTTACAGTCCAATGGTGGCCGATTCATTCGGGCTGTAGATGCCAACTGGGATGCTAAGTTCCGCCTGGAGGGCAACGGCAATGCCTACGCTGATGGGAGCTGGTACAGCGGCGGCGCCGATCTGGCGGAGATGGTTCCCGCGGTCGAGAGTGTGGAATCGGGTGATGTGCTGGTCATCGGCCAGGACGGCAAGCTGACCCGCAGCACTGAACCCTATCAGACTAGCGTGGCCGGGGGCTACTCCACCCAACCGGGCGTCGTGGGCGGACAACCGGTGCAAGGCGAAGCCGCGGGCACCGTCCCCCTGGCTATCGTTGGCGTCGTGCCGGTGAAGGTCTCGGCGGAGAATGGCCCCGTTCGCCCCGGCGACTTGCTGGTTACATCCTCCATCCCTGGCTACGCTATGAAAGCTGGCTCCAATCCCCCGCAAGGCACGGTCATCGGCAAGGCGCTGGAAAGGCTGGATAAAGGCACCGGCATCATCAAGATGCTCGCCACGCTGCAATAGGAGGTGCGACGATGAGGAAGCGAGCAACAATTCTGCTCGTCACCCTCGCCTTCCTTTTGCTGGGTGGCGTGGCCCTGGCGCGATCATCGGTTGACGCTTCGGCTATGCTTAGCGCAGGCTTCGACCTGTGGTGGCACGTCGTGGCCGGTGGGGGCGGGCGGTCGGCGTCGGCGGGTTATGCCGTGAGCGGCAGCGCCGGCCAGGCAGCCTCCGGTGCCTTAGGCAGCGCCGGTTACAGGTTGGGCGCGGGCTTCTGGGCAGGCGCCCAGGCGCCCCCGCCGCAAACTGCTACATCCACGCCGACGGCCACGCGCACAGGCACGCCGCCCACTGCGAGTGCCACACCATCCTCTACGGCGACCATTACACGTACCCCCTCGCCTACACCCACCGGCACTCTGCAATTTGTCGTCAATACCACCAGCGATACAGACGGCACCTGCAGTGCGGCCCACTGTTCGCTGCGCGAGGCGATCAACGCCGCCAACATCCATGCCGGGCCGGACACAGTCACATTCAATATTCCCAAGACGGACTCAGGCTACAACGCGGCCAGCGGCGTTTGGAAGATTCAGATTACGACCGTCCTACCTTCACTGGCCGATGGCACCTCGATTGACGGCAGCACACAGACCGCCAACCAGGGGAACACCAATCGGCGGGGGCCTGAGAGCGAACTCGACGGGGGCACACTCGGACAGCAGGGGAGCACCCGCTTCCGGCCGGGGGCCAACAGTGTGATCCGGGGGCTGGCCATTCACCACTTTGCTTATGCCATCTGGATTGACGAGACCGGGGACACGATCGCCGGCAACTTTATCGGCACGGATGCAACAGGCCAGGTGGGCCAGGGGAACATGAACGATGGCATCTTGATCATTAACGGAGCCCAAAATAACCTGATAGAAGGCAATGTGCTCTCAGCCAATAACAGCGGTATCCGGCTTTCAGGAACGGGCACGAGCAATAACACCATCCGCCAAAACCTGATCGGTACCGACGCCACGGGCATGTCGGCCATTCCTAACCGCTATTATGGCGTAGAAATCCACGCTGGCGCCGGGGGAAACATCATCGAGCAGAATTTGGTCTCCGGGAACAACCTGATTGGTATTCACCTACTCGATGCCGGAACCGAGGGCAACCTGATCAGAAACAACGGCATCGGCGTGGATGCCGCCGGAACGGGCGCCCTGCCGAATGGCAGTTTCGGCGTGGCGCTTTTCAACGGTCCGCGGGGCAACATCATAGGGCCGAACAACCGCGTGGCCTACAATGGACAAGACGGCGTGTTGGTCGATGGATCGAATAGCTTTACGAGCACGATCAACAACACCATTACGGCCAACCGGATCACCGGCAATGGGGGCAAGGGTATCCGCAACTTCCGCGGCGGCAACACAGAGCTAACACCACCCACCATCACCCACGTGGCCGCCGGAACGATCTCTGGCACTGCCTGTCCCAACTGCCGGATCGAGGTCTTCTCTGATGGTGTGGATGAGGGAGCAACCTATGAGGGTGTCACCGGGGCGAATGCAACCGGCAACTGGACCTTCACGAAACCGGGTGGCTTGACCGGCCCCTACGTGACGGCCACGGCCACCGATGGCAATGGTAACACTTCAGAGTTCTCCGCGCATGTCAGCGTGGCCCAGACGCCCACCGCGACGGCAACACCCACGGTGACGCCAACTGGGAGCCCAACCGCCACGCGCACCGCCACCCGGACGCCCACGCCTACGACGACCGCGACCGGGAGCCCCACTCCCACCCGGACGCCCACCTCTACGGCGTTAGCGACCGGAAGCCCCACGGCTACGCGGACGCCTACCTCTACGGCGTTAGCGACCGGAAGCCCTACGACTACGCGGACGCCCACGCCTACGACGACCGCGACCGGGAGCCCCACTCCCACCCGGACGCCGACCGCGACTGCGACGGCCACGCCGACGGTGACGGGGACGCCGGCTGGACCGAGTCGAATTCTCTTGCCTCTTGTTCAGCGGAACCCAACGCCGACTCCATGCCTGACGGCTGAGGTGGAACCCAACGATACGATCGCCAACGCCAATGCCAATCTTCCCCTGTGCCAGGACACGGCGACTACCGGCGCCCTGCCGCCGGGCGATAGCGACGATTATTACCGGATTGAGATAGCTCAAAGTGGCACCCTGGTAGTGGACTTATGGGACATCCCAGACGGGACAGACTATGACCTGTACGTCTACGACGCGCAAGCGCATAAGGTCAAGGAGTCAAGGAATTCGGGCATCGAATCGGAGCACATTGAGATTGGGGTACAGGCTGGCACGTACTATCTCAGAGTCTGGCCATCTCCGGTCGCCGGGCGGAGCGAGCAGAGCTACCACCTGCGCTGGTCTCTGAGACCGTAGGGAGAGGACCGCGATGCTCAGTCTGGTAGGTCAGAATTCGCCAGGTCCAACCGCCTGTTGAAGATTAACCAATAAACCGAGCAATCCCCGACGCCCCCCGGAGAGTTTATCTCCGGCGGGCGTCGGCGACGAGTCACCGCGGTTCGGCGCCGGATAGTGCGCCGTCGACCAACCGCCGGTGGGGATTGCCGGATTAATTTGTCAATCTCCAAAAGGCGGCGTTCAACGTCAACTTTCGCGCGATCATGCCGATAATCCTATCAGGGGGCGTCTGTTCTTTGCTCGCGAAGATAGACATCCAAGGCCCAATCCACACATGATCCACGCGCGCTACTGCGCCGTCTGGCCGCCGGCGATGGAGGGTGACGATGAAAGCTTCCCACTGGTTCGTGGCTGGTTGTATGGTGCTGGCCTTTCTCAACCTTCTTCTGACGGGCAGCTACACTGGCGATGCCCGCATAGCGTCCCCCTTCTCCTCGCTTGTGGGGGGCCAGGCGAGTATCTCCCAGCACAGCCTCTCCGCTCCATCGGCGAATCCCGGCCCGCCGAGCCAGGTGGTGAAGCTCATCTTCATCCACCATTCCACCGGGGAGAACTGGCTGGCCGACGACAACGGGGGCCTGGGCATGGCCCTGATGAATAGCAACTACTTCGTCAGCGACACCAACTACGGCTGGGGCACGGCCTGTCCAGGCTGCGGTGGGTGCGACTCGGCATACATTGGCAGTTGCACCGACATCGGTCACTGGTGGCAATGGTTTCGCGGCCCCAATAGCGCCAGCTACATGAGCGCGCTCTACGTCGAAAGCGGCCAAAACGCGGCCTACTCGCGCCTGGACACCGACCCTGGCGGCCCGAACGAGATCATCATGTTCAAGTCCTGCTTCCCCAACTCGGGTTTGCAGGGTAGCCCCGGCGATTCAATACCGCAGATTGGCAGCAATCCCCTACGCGGGCAGGACGCGGGGTCAGAGCATCACACCGTCGCCAATGCCAAGGGAATTTACATCGACCTGCTGAACTATTTCCAGACGCGCCCGGACAAGTTGTTTGTGGTCATCGCCGCCCCGCCGCTGAGTGATGCCACCTATGCCGCCAACGCGCGCGTATTCAACAATTGGCTCGTCAACGACTGGCTGACCGGCTATCCGCTTAACAATGTGGCTGTGTTTGGCTTCTACAATGTGCTTACCACCAATGGCGGCGATCCTGACACCAATGACCTGAACCAGGAAACAGGCAACCACCATCGTTGGTGGAACGGGGTGATCCAGTACAAGACCGACGGCGATAATGATAGCAACCCGAATGTCCTGGAATATCCGACCGGAGACGATCATCCCAGCCAGGCCGGCAACCTGAAGGCAACTGGCGAGTTCGTCTCCCTGCTGAACATCTTCTACAACCGTTGGAAAGGCAACCAGACCACGCCCACCGCGACATCCGTTGCCACCTCCACCCCCACGGCCACCCGAACGCCCACGAGTATGCCGACTTCCACCTCCACGCCCACTCGTACACCCACAGGCATGCCGACCACTACCCCGACCCCAACCCGAACCAACTCGTCCACCCCCGGGGTGACCTCGACCAACTCCCCGACCAGGACACCCACCGCCACGCCCACCAGCCATACGCCCACGCCGACGGTCACCCCGACCCAGGGCTCCCCGACCTGGTACGTGCGCCCTGACGGGGGATCGACCGAACAATGTACCGGGCGTGTAAACGCGCCATATCCGGGCGCCGGGAGCAATCAGCCTTGCGCCTGGGACCATCCCTTCCGCGCCCTCCCGCCAGGTGGCACCCCCCGTATTGCCGGTGGCGATACCCTGATCATCGGCACTGGCAGCTACATGATGGGCTACGGGGCGCCAGGAGCCGATAACTGCAGTTCCGATTACCCCTGGGGCTGCCACATGCCGCCGATTCCCAGCGGCCCCGACCCGGCCCCTCCCACCCGTATCCTGGGCGCCGGTTGGAACACGGGCTCTCCAAGTCCACCCGAGCTGTGGGGGACGGAAAGAGCCGACTTCATTGTCGACCTCACCGGTTCCAGCAACGTCGAGATTGCCCGGCTTGAGATCACCGATCATTCTAGCTGCGTCGAATTCCACGCGGGCAGTCTCATCTGCCAGCGCGATACCTATCCTTACGGCCCCTGGGCCGTCACGGGTCTCTACGCCGAAGACTCAGCCAACGTCTACCTGCGGGACCTCAACATCCACGGCCTGGCCGCCAGCGGGGTTCACGCTGGCCGGCTCACCGATTGGACGGTCGAAAATGCGCGCATCGCCGGCAATGGCTGGGTCGGCTGGGACGGCGACATCGACGGCGACGACTCGAACTCGGGTACCCTGATCTTCCGACGGTGGACGGTGGAGTGGAACGGCTGTGGGGAGACCCACCCTGGCGGCCAGCCGACCGGCTGTTGGGCCCAGACGGCTGGCGGGTATGGTGATGGGGTCGGCACAGGCGCTACTGGCGGAAACTGGATCATCGAGGACAGCAAATTTCTGCACAATACCTCCGACGGATTGGACCTGCTCTACCACAGTTTGGGCGGCAGCATCATCCTCAACCGGGTCCACGCCGAGGGCAACGCCGGCAACCAGATCAAGGTCACCGGCCAGACCACGATCACCAACAACGTGTTGGTGGGGAACTGCGCCTTTTTCGATGGAAAATCCTTCACCTATAACGTCGATCCCTGCCGGGCCCTGGGCAACACGTTGGTAGTTGTCTACACGGGCGGAGAACAGGTCTCTATTACGAACTCCACGTTTTACGGTCAGGGAGATGGCCTGGTAGGCGCGGGACCTCGCGAGGGTTATCAATGCAACGGCTCCGAAACGCTTACCGGACGAAACAATATCTTTCTGGGCGATGTGGACTATTTTGACCCCCAGGATCTCACTTTTCTCTTCTACTATGAGAACTGCCCCGGCCTCGACTTTGATTCAGACTATAGCCTGCGCTGCAACGTCAAGAACAGCTTATATGTGCCCGGTCCCCACGACCTGCAGGCCAATCCACAGCTCGTCGGGCCGCTTTTGGGAGAAACCTACGGCATGAGGTTGACTGCAGGCAGCCCGGCCATCAACGCCGGCACGACGGGCGGCGCACCCCTCATTGACTTCGATAGCTACCCGCGCAGCAGTCCGCCCGACATCGGTGCGTACGAGTGGCACAAAGCCGAAGACATGGACGGCGACGGCGACATAGATACTGGCGATGTTCAGGCAGTAGCTGGCTGCTGGAATCGTCTGGACTGCCCCCGCTACTTCGACCTGGACGGCGACGGCGACACTGACATCATCGACGTCATGCGCGTCGCCGCCCAATGGGGCGCCGGGGCGCTACGCCGTGACCAGCCTCGTGCGCGGCAATGAAAACCGCACGATTGGCGCCGGCAACAGTGCCGGCCCGGTTCCCGAAATGGTCGCAATGTGGTACGGCTACAACTCCAACTATGGCACGCGCCGCGCCCCCACCGACGGCGTGGTCGTCAACTACACCGAGCGCCGTCTCGACTGGATCATCGATTGGGTGATGAACCGGAGCGGCGTCTTCAAGATCGATCCGACCATAGGCGTTGCGGAATAGAGGGCAGAGCCGGGTTGACTTGCAGCAGGTAGGATAAACCAGACTAGAAAAAACTTGAAAAATGCGCCCGGCGATGGTATAATGCTGAAATAGGGCGTGCGCCCCCGCACCCGCATGGGCTCGTTGCGACATGTCAGTCCCCCGTATCCCCTTCACCGGCTTGGGAGGTTAGCATGACCGACTTGATTGGTAAGATGCTGGGCCACTATTGCCTCTTGGAGCTGCTTGGCCGAGGAGCGATGGCCCAGGTCTACCGGGCCCATGACCCTGTCAGTGGCACCTACGTCGCGGTCAAAATCCTCTACCCCCACCTGACCGGCGACGAAGGATTCGTGGCCCGTTTTCACCGAGAAGCCCAGGCCGCCGCCAGCCTCGATCACCCCAATATCATCCGCATTCTGGACCATGGCGCCGACGGCGAGCTCAGCTACCTGGTGATGGAGCTGATTGAGGGCCCCTCCCTCAAGACCGTGTTGCAACAGCGCAAAGAACCCCTCGCCCCTGAAGAAGCCGTGAGCCTGATAGCCACGCTGGCGGACGCCCTGGAACACGCCCATCGCCAGGGGATCGTACATCGGGACGTCAAGCCCTCCAACGTTCTGCTGCGGGATGGCCGCCTGGACAGCCCTGTGCTGACCGACTTCGGTATAGCGCGCATGATCGACGCAACTGCCGCCACCGCCGCCGGCACCACCCTGGGCACCCCGACCTACATGGCTCCCGAACAAGGCGAAGGCCAGCCGGGCGATGCGCGCACCGACATCTATGCCCTTGGAGTAATCCTCTATGAGTTGCTTACGCGCCGGCCACCATTCGAGGCCGAATCCCCTTACGTCATCATCCTTCGCCACATGCACACTCCACCACCCCCGCCCCGTACGTTGCGGCCCACCCTGCCTGAGGCGCTGGAGACCGTCGTCTTACGGGCACTGGCCAAGGAGCCTGCAGCCCGCTATCTCACGGCCGCCGCTTTCGCCGCCGCCGCGCGCCGGAGCCTGGTTCAGCCAGCCCAGTCTCGCCTGCCCACCCCGAGCTACGCCCTGGCGGCCATCGTGCTCTCACTGCTGCTCGTCCTGTTCGCCGCCTGGCGTCTGGGCTGGCTGCCTGGCGCGCCACGTCCTTCAGGGCAAGTCATCGCCGCCAAACCAACGCCCGCCACTCTCACCCTGCAGGGTGGCCCGGCCATCACCGGCACTTGGCTCGATCCCGACCTGCCCGACCGCCCCGCCGTGGAGGATCCCAAGGTCCATCTGCAAGGCCCCTCAACGCCAGATCGCCTCGTCTATCGCCTGACCCTGCCGGAGTGGCCGCCGCAGACGGAGCTGCTGACCACGACCCTGAGCCTGTACACGGTCCCCTGGGGGAAGGACAATCGCTACGCCAGCGTCGCCGTGCATCGCCTGCTGCGCGACTGGGACCCGGCCACCGCCACCTACGAGAAGCCCTGGAGCAGCCCCGGCCTGCAGCCGGACGTGGATTTCGAACTGCGGCCGATGACGGTGGTTACGTTGACCACGTTGCTCGAACGCGAAGGCTGGCTTGGCCTGGACATCACCCCTGCCGTCCGTGGCTGGCTGGCCGGCCAGCCCAACTATGGCGTCGCCGTGCGTATGACCGACGATAGCTTCGGCATGGCCCACCTGTGGGTGTACACAACTGAATACGACGATCCGAACCTGCGTCCGAAGCTGACCCTGATCTACCAACCACCATGATGACCGTGATGGAACTGGACGTACCTCATCTGATTAACCCATTGGGCGAAGCATACCCTCTCACCACCCCCACCATCGTCCTGGGCCGCGCTCCGGATTGCGACGTGGTGATCGCTGATCGGCAAGCTTCACGCCGCCACGCGGAGGTCTCCCGGCAGGAGGAAGGGCTTGTCCTGCGCGACCTGGGCAGCACGAATGGCACGTGGCTTAACGGCCAGCGTCTGAGCGCCCCGGCACTGCTCCAGGATGGAGATGTCATCGAAATT
>JBBITV010000106.1:0-10618 GCA_037440585.1 Chloroflexota bacterium | reverse complement strand
GGTCCAGCGTCGCCTGGGTCAACTCCTGGCGACGCCGGTTCAGCTCGTCCAGCTTGCGTGCCAGCTCACCCGCTTCGACCGGCGATTGGCACATCAGCAGATCGTAGGCGCTCATGGCATGCTCCAGCCGCCCGGCGGCGTTCAGGCGCGGGCCGATGGCGAAGCTCAAGGTTTCCCCGTTGACCTGTCCAAATTGAATGCCGGCGACCTGCATCAAGCTGATCAACCCCGGCCGCCGTGGCTGGTTGAGCATACGCAGCCCGCGCTGCACCAGCGTCCGGTTCTCGCCGACCAGCGGCGCTAAGTCCACCACCGTCCCCAGCGCGACCAGGTCCAACAGCTCTTCTTCTGTCAGGTTGATCTGGCTCCCAGGTAGGGGCACCTGCTTGTGGACGCGCAGCAGAGCCTGCGCCAGCTTGAAGGCCAGGCCAACGCCGGCCAGGCCGTCATAGCCATAGGCACAACCGGGTTGCCGGGGATTGATCAGCGCACAGGCCGTGGGGAGCTGGTCTCCAGGCGTGTGATGGTCGGTGATGATCAGGTCCAGCCCGAGCTGCCGGGCCAGGTCGGCCTCGCCAAGAGACCGGACACCGCAATCGACGGTGACTACGAGGCGCGTCCCGGTCTTCGCCAGTTCTTCCAGCGCCCAGGAGTTTAACCCGTAGCCCTCATCTACCCGGTGCGGGATGTAGGGCCGGACGCGAGCGCCCAGGGCGCTCAGGGTCTGTACAAGCACGGCCGTGGCCGTCACTCCGTCGACGTCGAAGTCGCCGTATACGGCGATGAGCTCATCACGCCGGATGGCCTGGCGCAGCCGGTTGACAGCCGCGCTCATGCCCCGCAGGCGAAACGGATCACCGGGGGGGAGGGTGCCGTCCAGGAAAGCGCGCACGTCCGTTGGCTCGCGGAGGCCGCGATGGTAGAGCACCTGGACGAGGACCGGCGGTAGTTCTGGGAACCGGGCGAAATGGGTGGCCGGTGCGGGCGGCCATATGTGCCAGCGTTTGCGACTCATGCCGGGGCTCCTTGCGAGGAAACTGGTGCGAATTATAATCCAGGTGAGGTGAAATGGCAATGATGGGTGTGCCGTCTTCTGTCCTGCAACCTTCGTGCACCAATCGCGTATAGCAAAGTGACCGCGCAGTCGTGCGGTCATTTCAAATGACTAAATTTAGAGGAGACGAGGAAGTGGACGAATTGCAAGAGCATCCCCTGCCGCAACGGGAAGACGAGACGGGGCAAGAGCAACCGGCTGGGGCGTCCGGCCAGCCGGGGTGGACCGGTCCCGCACCGGTCGCCGAGGAACCTATGAGAACAATTCCCGGACCTGAGCGACCTGGCCTGACTGAGAATGAGCGCACTCTGGCCGCTCTGGCACACGCCTGCACCCTCCTCAACCTGGTCACCGGGTTCCTGGGCGTGATTGTCGCCGGGATCATCTGGCTGAGTTATCGGGACCGCTCGCGCTACGTAGCATTTCAGGCATTACAGTCAGCCGTATTCCAATGAGTCGAATCTCCGCTCTCTGCTGCTGGCAGGTCGTTCGCGTCGACGCGGAGCGCTGCCACGTCCACCTCGGGCGCGTGGCCGATGGCCCTCGCCGCCAGGGACCGGCCATCCGCCAGAACAACCTCGGCCCGGTCGTAGGGAGCGACGTGGTGGTTGGTCAGGATCAGGCCATCGCGGCGCCAGATCACTCCAGAGCTGTTGCCCGAGCGACGCCCGCGCACCACCACGACACTTGGCCGCACCCGCTCCGCCAGCGTGGCCATCTCGCCTGAGAAAGCCGCAAGCCAACCTGTAAAGCTTTGCCCTGCCATCGCTCCTACTCCCGCTCGCCGACTGTCATCGTCAGGTCACGCAATTCGCCGCCCCGCACGACCTTGACCGCCGTCTCCGTGCCGACGACGTCGCCGGCCAGGCCACGCTGCAAGTCCTCCATGTCCCGAACCACCTGCCCGGCCAGGCCGACGATGATGTCGCCCAGGATCAGGCCACCGCGCTCGGCGGGGCCGCCCGGCTCGACGTTCAAGACCAGCAAGCCGGTTTCCTGAGCCAGGCCCAGTTTGCCTGTCAACGACGCCGGCAACGGCACCGGTTGGACGCCCACCCCCAGATAGCCACGCCGCACCCGGCCGCGAGTTTTGAGTGCCTCGCCCACGCGGCCTAAGGTCTCGGCCGGGATCGCCAGGCTAATCCCCCGCGCCAGGGCCGAGCTGTTCAGCCCGACGACCTGCCCGGCAGCGTTCACCAAAGGGCCGCCGGAGAAACCCGGATACATCGTCACGTCCGTCTGGATGAAGCCTTCAACCCGGCCGCCGCGCCACGTTTGCCACGGCCCGCCCAGGGCGCTGACCACGCCGATCGTCGCCTGGATGCCGTCGGTGCGTGGCCGCCCGAGGGCCAGCACCAGTTGGCCCACCCCCAGGTCCTGGGCCTGGCCGAACTCGGCTGCCGGCAGCCCGGTCGCATCCACGCGCAGTAGCGCCAGGTCCGTGCCCGGATCACGGCCGGCCAGCCTGGCCTCCAGCTCGCGACCGTCGGCCAGTGCCACCATGATGTTCTCCTCACGCTGGACGACGTGATCGGCGGTCAGGATCAACCCATCCGCCGTCCATACGATGCCCGACGCCGCAAAGCGCGGCCGCGCGTCGACGCGCACCACCGCCTGCCCCGCCCGTTCCACGACCGCGGCAATATCACTCGATAGACTCTGAAAGAGTCCCGTTATCGGTTGTGTAGCCATTGTGATCCTCTCTTACTCATGCTCGGCAATGTCACCCTGAGCGCAGCGAAGGGTCTCGTGCTCATCAGGCGGGATGCTTCGCTCCACTGAGATGCTTCGCTCCGCTGAGATGCTTCGCTCCGCTCAGCATGACAGATATGACGTTACTATGATACACCAATGATACACCAACTTGGGTGCGCGCGCATCAGTGATTGGATGAGGATCGTACCTGGAAAAATGGGCAGGTCAAGGACAAGGAACTCGGTGGAACTCAGCGGGACGATGAATGCCCTCAGTTCCTCCGAATTCCCCCAAGTTCCCCTGAGTTCCCTGCAGTTAAAGCATCACCAGGCCCCGCCGGGCGGCAATGGCAACAGCTTCGGTGCGGCTCTCCGCGCCCAACTTGCCCATGATCGAGCCGATGTGGAACTTGACAGTGTGCTCGCTGATCTGCAGGCGGGCGGCAATGGCCTTGTTGGTGAGGCCGCGCGCCAGGAGTTGCAACACCTCCAACTCGCGAGGGGTCAGGTGCTCGTCAGGAGGTGCGGCGGGCGGCATCGCCCCCAAGCGTTGCAGCAGCGCGGCAGCCACCAGCGGGTGGAGCACCAGCCCGCCCTGGCGCACCGTGCGAATCGCCTGGTCGATCTCCTCGGCGGTGGCGCGCTTGAGGAGATAGCCCCGCGCGCCGGCCTGGAGTGCCGTCAGGATGCGGTCGTCGCCCTCGTCGTCGCTTAGCACGACGATCGCGACGTCGGGGGACTGGTCCCGCAGGTGCCAGAGGATGTCCAGGCCCTCACTCTCGGCCAGGCTAAGGTCGAGCAGGATAATCTCTGGGCACAGTTGGGCTGCCAGCTTGAGTAGTTCTGCGCTGCTGGCGGCGACGCCCAGCACCTGGCACACGCCGCCAGCCTCGACCAAAATCGGCAGGCCGGCGCGGATCACAGGGTAGTCAGACGCGACAAGGATTTGAATCATGCCGAAAGTATGCGTGCTGTGGCGCGTGGAGTCAAGCCTGATGGCGTGCATTTGACAAGAGGGCCGATTAGTGTTATTATTTGCACCAGTAGGACGCAGTAAGTTTTACTCGGCAGTCTTGAACGGGACCGCCAGGCTTACCAGTCTGGCGGTTTTTTCGTTATGTGGTCACTGGGGAGTAAAACGTTCCGCCCTACCCTCAATTATCAACGTGGGGAAGGAGGTGTAAGTCTGTGAAGGAACGAATCAAGGGCACTGTGAAATGGTTCAACACTACGAAGGGCTACGGCTTCATCCAGCGTGAAGGCGGTGCTGACGTGTTCGTCCATTACTCGGCAATCCAGGGAAACGGTTTCCGTAACCTGGAAGAAGGCCAGCCGGTGGAATTCACCCTGGTTGATACCCCCAAGGGCCCCCAGGCTGCTGACGTCGTGAAGATATAGTACGTTCTGCCTGAAACTGGCCTGAACCCCGGCGAGCGAATGACGCTCGCTGGGGTTCTTCTTTTCCTGACCACAAGCCGAATCCATTTACGCCTTTTTGATTCGCTCCGCTTTCTGTGCTAAGATTGAGGTATGCAAGCTCGTCTGATTTCGCCAGCGATCAGCTCCATCGCTGGCCTCGTTATGGTCATTTGTACCTCGTTCGGGACAGATTCGCTCTATGCGCAACCTGTACCAACCGTGCGCACAATTCCCAGCACCGTGATCATCGCCCCTGGTGCCACGACGACGGTTGACATCTGGGCGGAGAACGTAAGCGACATGTACGGCATCGAGGTGAAAATCAGGTTCAATCCTGCCGTGGTCGAGGTGCTTGACAGTGACACGCAACGGCCCGGGGTGCAGCTTGCGCCAGGAGAGTTTCCCAATCCGGCGACCGGTTTCGTCGCCGTGAACAAAGTCAACTCCGAGGCGGGAGAGGCCCACTATACTATATCCGAGCTCAATCCTGCCCCTCCAGCCTCTGGCTCTGGCGTGGTCGTACGCGTCACTTTCCGTGGGCGGGCCGAAGGCGACAGTGCCGTAACCCTCTTCGACGTCAGCCTGGTCAGTGTCGGCGGCGCGATCACGGCCCCACGGGTGCTGCATGGTCAGGTCATGGTACGCGGCGTTGCGGCTGGCTCCCCCTCGGCCACCCCGCTGCCGCAGACTCCATCGAGCCCTGATGTGTCTCCAGCCCGGACCCCGATCAACGTTCCGACGCCGGTCAGCCCTGCCCCCGCCGCGCCTCCCGGCCAACCTGCTCCTCCAGGCCTGGACGAGACGCCGCCGCCGTCGCCAGATGCTCAGCCTGTAGATTCGTCGGAGCGTCCGCCTGGACTCCTGCCAGCGACGATCATCGTCCAGCGGCAGATTTCCTCGCCACCGACTGTCCACCGTACCGCGCCTCTATCGCCTACACCAGGCCCGATCTCGCCCGGTACCCGGCCGGCGGTGACGGCCACCGAGGCGATGGATATCTTGGGTGTAAATGTCACGCCGGAGATATTTCCCACGCATACCGTCTCGGAAAGGCCGGGGCGTGTGCCCACATTGCCCGGCGCTGCTACTGTGCCGCTGATAGCGCAGGGCGGCCTGTCTCCAGTGATCCCGGTGGGTGTGGCCCTACTAAGTTTCGTGGTGGTCTGGCTGTGGTGGCAACAAGGCCGAAGATAAGAACAGACCTCCTTCATGTTTGCCCGTTCGGCTCTGTCCGGCGCCATTGACCGTCCACCAGCCGGTAGAAACGGACCTCTCGCTGGACACCGGTGGATCGCGCTACGCGGACCACGACCCGGGCGACCTCACCCTGCAGGCTAAACTGCTCGATAGTTACGGCCTGTACGTCTCGCGCAGCAGTTTCAAACTGCTGTTCGATGCTGCGCCGCCAATTGGTGTGAGCCTCCGGATCCAGCAGAGAAGTGAATAGCCTACGGTCACCGGCTCGCCAGGCCCAAGTTTCCAGGTCGATCGTCCCCTGTACGTCACCTTTAGCCAGGCTGCTGGCACGCTGATAGCGCCCGATAATATAACCTCCGCCCGCGCCGGCCGCAACCAGCAGGCCGATGATCACCACCCAGGCGAAAATCGAATTGGGTGGGCGCGGTTTGCGGCTCCGGCCATAGGCGGCCGGTTCGCTCTTCTCATCATCAAATTCCCAACGTAGCATGGGATCGTCCAAACCAACACCTCAAAACTTCGCGGCGACCGCCTCGGGCGGATCGCACACAAGGTAAGATGCGGTGGATTATACCTCCGTTTCGACTTGCCGACAAAAGTGGAATCCAGGGCTTTCCCAAAGTAGGGTTTGCCCCGCAAGTTGTCATTCTGAGCGAAGCGAAGAATCTCGTTGTGCGTCGGAGAGACCCTTCGCTTCGCTCAGAGCTTGCCCTGAACGCAGTGAAGGGGTGACAACTTTGGGAAAGCCCTGAAGTGGAATCAAGAAGGCGTTGACCGCTCGCAGCCAGCGTAGTATAATTGCGCGGTGGAAGAAGCATAGACGAGATAATAGATGAGAAGTATCTTGAGCTATGGCACGATAGCACCCCGCGCCCGCCGAGTTTGTGATACAGTGGTATGGCGACCAACTGCGAACGACTACGGGAAACGGGCTGGGAAGTGAGGGAGCAGTGCGAGCTTTGATCACTGGCGGAGCCGGTTTCATCGGTAGCCACCTGGCAGAAGCCTTGCTGGCCCGTGGCGACGAGGTGACTATCATTGACGATCTGTCCACGGGCCGCTTTGCGAACATCCAGCACCTGGTCGGGCAGCCACGCTTTCACTTTGCCATCGAGACGATCACCAATGCCACAGTCATGGACCGGCTGGTCAGCGAGGCCGACATCGTCTATCATCTGGCCGCCGCGGTCGGCGTGGAGCTCATCGTCCGGTCCCCGGTACACACCATCGAGACGAACATCCTGGGCACGGAAGCGGTGTTGCGGACTGCAGCCCGCTACCGTGCCAAAGTGCTCCTGGCTTCGACCTCCGAAGTCTACGGCAAGAGCAACCATATCCCCTTCCGCGAAGACGACGATAGCGTCTTCGGCCCAACCGTCAAGAGCCGCTGGAGCTATGCCTGCTCTAAGGCCATCGACGAGTTCCTGGCGCTGGCTTACTGCCACGAGAAGGGACTCCCCACGATAATCTTCCGCTTATTCAACACCATTGGGCCGCGCCAGACTGGACGTTATGGCATGGTGGTGCCGCGCTTCGTCCGGAGCGCATTGGCAGGTGAGCCGATCCAGGTCTACGGCGACGGCCAGCAAACACGCTGCTTCGCCGACATCGAAGATGTGGTGCGTGCCATCTATCTGCTGGCCGATTCTCGTGAAGCCGTTGGGCAGGTATTCAACATCGGGACCATGGCCGAGATCAGCATCCTGGACCTGGCCCAGAAGGTAAAGGCGCTCACCGGAAGCCCATCCGAGATCGTCTTCATTCCGTATGAACAGGCCTACGCTGAAGGCTTCGAGGACATGCGCCGGCGTGTGCCAGACATCAGCAAGATTCGCCAGCAGGTCGGCTTTGAGCCGCGTTTTAGCCTCGATGAGACGCTCCAGCGAATCATCGCGTATCATCAAATATCGAGGAGTTAGCAGACATGCCACGTGACGCCACGATTGCCGTCGTCCAGATGCACCCTCACCTCGGCGACGTGCCCCGCAACCTGGGGCGCATGGGCGACATCGTCGAAGAAATCTGTATGCGCCAGAAAACTGACCTGATCATCTTCCCCGAATTAGCCACGACCGGCTATGAGATTGGCGTCAAGTTCACCGACCTGGCGGAGCGGATGCCAGGACCAGCCGTCAACTTCCTCGCCCAGCGCGCCCGGGATTTCGACGTGTACATCGCCTTCGGGATGGTCCTCAAAGAGAAAGTCGAGAGTATCCTTTACGACGCGGCCATTCTGCTTGGCCCGGACGGCGAAATCGTGGGCGATTACCGCAAGATTCACCTGCGTGGCGAGGAGCGACTTACCTTCCGGCCAGGTTATCGCTACAATGTGTTTGAGACCAACTTCGGAGCGATTGGCCTGCTCATCGGCTGGGACCTGGCCTTCCCCGAAGCGACGCGCAGTCTGGTGCTGGATGGCGCCGAGCTGATCGCGGTGCTTGCCAACTGGGAGGAGCCCCATGTCGAAGAATGGCGCAGCTACGTACTGGCCCGTGCCTTTGAGAACGCGGTATACATTGCCGCCGCCAACCGCGTTGGCCAGGAGTACAGTATGACCTTCTTCGGCCAGAGCATGATCGTCGGCCCGCGCGGCGAGGCCCATGCCCTCGTCGATGAGCCATCGCAGGGTTACGGCATTGCCCGGATCGATCTGGATCAGGTCAGAAAGAACCGGGAGGAGTTCCAGTTTCTCCAGGCACGCCAGCCGGCTACGTATCGGGCGGTGGTCAGGAAGTACTAATCAATGACGAATGACCAATGACCAATTTGGGATTTGGGATTTGGGCATTGGTCATTGTTAGAGGGGTCCCATGCCTTCCCAAGAAAATCCTTATCAGAACGCCCTTATCCAGCTTGACAAGGCTCTGCAATTCCTGGAAGTCGAGCCCGCCATCGTGGACCGGCTGCGGGTGCCGCAGCGGGAGTTGACCGTCAACTTCCCTGTCAGGATGGATGACGATTCGGTGCGGATCTTTACCGGCTATCGCGTCCATCACAGCCTGTGGCGTGGACCCTCGAAGGGTGGCATTCGCTACCACCCGAAGGTTGACCTGGACGAGGTGCGTGCGCTGGCGATGTGGATGACCTGGAAGTGCGCCGTGGTCGACGTCCCATTCAGCGGCGCCAAGGGCGGGGTGGCGGTCGACCCCCGTGAGTTGACGCCGCGTGAGCTTGAGAAGCTGACCCGCCGCTACGCCACCGAGATTAGCATCCTGGCCGGTGACCAGACCGACATCCCTGCGCCCGACGTCAACACCAATCCACAGATCATGGCCTGG
The DNA here is from genome assembly GCA_037440585.1 of Chloroflexota bacterium. Classification (GTDB taxonomy): domain Bacteria; phylum Chloroflexota; class Anaerolineae; order Epilineales; family JBBITV01; genus JBBITV01. The sequence goes on along the minus strand of JBBITV010000106.1, from coordinate 1,976 downwards.
ATCATGGATACCATCAGCATGCACGAGGGCCATACGGACCTTGCAGTAGTTACCGGGAAGCCGGTCGAAGCCGGTGGTTCTCTGGGCCGGCTGGAGGCTACGGGGCGGGGCGTGATGTTTGTTGCGCGCGAGGCGATGCGCTACTACGGCATGCCTATCAAGGGCGCGACGGTGGTGGTGCAAGGCTTTGGAAATGTAGGCTCCGTGTCGGCGCGAGCCATGCACGAGATCGGCTGCAAGGTGATCGCCGTCAGCGATATGTACGGGGGCATCTACAATCCCGACGGGCTGGACCCGAATGCCGTGGCTGAGTACGTACGCCAGACCGGTAAGGTAATGGATTTTCCCGGCAGCCAGCTCATCAGCAATGCTGAGCTCCTGGAACTGCCTTGCGATGTCCTCATCCCGGCAGCGTTGGAGAACCAGATCACCGAAGAAAATGCACCGCGTATCCAGGCCCGGCTAATTGTGGAAGGCGCTAACGGGCCGACGACGCCCGCTGCCGACAAGATCCTTAACGAGCGTGGCATCCGGGTTATCCCGGATATCCTGGCCAACGCTGGCGGGGTGACGGTGTCCTACTTTGAGTGGGTGCAAGACCTGCAATTCTTCTTCTGGGACGAGGCGGAGATCAACGAACGCCTACAAGCGGTCATGATCAATGCGTTTCACGAATGCGTCGCCGTGGCCGAGGAGAAAGAGGTCGATCTACGCACGGCGGCGCTCATCGTGGCAGTGCAGCGAGTGGCGAAAGCGTTGGAGACTCGAGGAGTATATCCGTAAAGGTACACAGGTACACAGGTACACAGGTACACAGGTACACAGGTACACAGGTACACAAGGAAACAGGGATAACGATGAAAATGATCGATCTGCGGAGTGATACGGTAACGTTGCCGACGCCGGCGATGCGCCGGGCGATGGCTGAAGCAGAGGTAGGCGACGATGTCTTCGGGGAAGACCCGACGGTGAACCGCCTGGAGGCACTGGCAGCCGAGCGGATGGGCAAAGAAGCTGGCCTGTTCGTTGCTAGCGGCACGATGGGCAACCTGGTCGCCTTGTTGACCCACTGCGGGCGTGGCGAAGAGGTGATCCTGGGTGACCAGGCACACAGTTATCTTTACGAGGCAGGCGGGTCGGCCGCCGTTGGCGGCATTCACCCCCGGCCCGTGCGTAACCAGCCTGACGGCACTCTGGACCTTGGCGAGGTAGCAGCGGCAATTCGGTCTGAGAATGCCCATTTTCCGCGCACGCGGCTGATTTGCCTGGAAAACACACACAACCGCTGTGGCGGGGCAGTGTTGACCCCGGAATACACCGCCCGGGTGTGCGACCTGGCCCACCGGCACGGGCTGAAGGTCCACCTGGATGGGGCCCGCATCTTCAATGCCGCCGTCGCCTTGAGGTGCGACGTGCGCGAGCTGACCCGCGACGTCGATTCTGTGACCTTTTGTCTCTCGAAGGGGCTTTCAGCGCCTGTCGGCTCGGTGTTGTGCGGCCCGCGCGATTGGATTTACGAGGCGCGGCGCGCGCGCAAGGTGCTGGGCGGGGGGATGCGCCAGGCGGGGGTGATCGCCGCCGCCGGGATTGTGGCGCTGGAGGAGATGGTGGATCGTCTGGCCGAGGATCACGCCAACGCCCGGCGCCTGGCCGAGGGCCTGGCGCGGCTACCCGGGATCGAGATCGACCCGGCGACGGTCCAGACGGATATTGTAATCTTTTCGCTGAATCACCCGGCGCTCACGCCTGAGGTACTGGCAACGCGGTTGAAAGAGCAGGAAGTCTGGCTATTGCCCATCGGCGGGCCACGCCTGCGGGCGGTGACGCACTACGGCATTACAGGCCAGGATATCGACAAGGCACTGGAGGCATTCAGACGAGTCCTTTAGTCCGGGGTCTGGAGTAAAGGAACTTAAGTCACGACTATAAAAACCGACCAATAACCTTATACGAGGAATATAATCCGACATGAGAAA
>JBBITV010000105.1:9097-10619 GCA_037440585.1 Chloroflexota bacterium | reverse complement strand
GAGCTGGCCGATCTTCAAGAGAGCCATGTGGAGTACGTTATCAGCACCGGCTTTGGGAGCTACCAGGTCCCCTTCCGCGACACCCAGGTAACCGATTTGACTGCTCACGCCCAGGGAGCGTGTTTCTTCTTTCCCAAAACCCGCACGGTGCTCGACGTAGGCGGCCAGACGATGAAAGCGAGCCGGCTGGACGGGCAGGCGAAAGTCAAGTCGTTCCGGCTCAATGATAAGTGTGCAGCGGGGACTGGCGCATTCCTGGAGAAGACGGCCTATTATATGGGCTACAAGATCGAGGAAATCGGTCCCTTGATAGCAACTTCTAAGGAGGCAGCCCCTATCTCCGGTGTGTGCGCCGTCTTTGCGGAATCGGAGGTCATTAACCATGTCTCGTCTGGTATTGCTCCAGCGGATATCATGCACGGCGCCATTGTGTCCCTCGTGGATCGTTCAGTGCAGTTGATGAAGCGGGTGCAGATGGAGCCCGAATTCACCTTGGTAGGCGGCATCATGCGCTTCGAGACGATGGTCCGCGTGGTGCGTGACCGGCTGCAGGCGGCGGTGAACGTGCCGCCTGGGGACCTGGTCCAGTACACCGGCGCTGTCGGCGCGGCGTTCCTGGCCCGCCGCCGGTTGCAGAAGCTGCGTTCTAATGACCAAATCCCAATGACTAAATCCCAATGACCAAACTCGGATTGGGATGAGGAGGCATAGGATGGCTGTTTCAATTGACCTGACGGGCAAGGTCGCGATTGTCACGGGGGCCGGGCAGGGGATCGGGCGGGCGACGGCGTTGCGTCTGGCCGAGGCTGGCGCCAGCGTCGTTATTGCTGAGCTGGTGCAGGAGCGGGGCGAGGCAGTTGCGGCGGAAGTGCGCGGCCTGGACCGCAAGGCGCTGGCGGTCCAGACCGATGTCACGGACCCCGACTCGGTGGCCAGGATGGTCCGGGCGACGCTCGAGACCTTCGGCCGCGTGGATATCCTGGTCAACAATGCCGCGCGTTGGACGACCAAGCTGTTCAAAGACCTGACGCCTGAGGAGTATGAGATCAACATCGGGGTAGCTTTGTATGGCACGCTGCATTGCTCCCGCGCCGTGCTCGATCCGATGTCGGCGCAGAAGTATGGCAAGATCGTCAACCTGATTTCCGACGCGGGACGTGTTGGGGAGCCATACCTCAGCGTCTACTCGGCGGCCAAGGGTGGCGTAGCGGCCTTTACGAAAGCGCTGGCCAAGGAAGTGGGGCGTTTCAACATCACGGTCAACGGCGTCGCGCCGGGGATCACCGAGACGCCGGGTGCCGCTGAGTCTATCGAGCAGTTTGGCGGTGCCGAGCGCATCGCCAAGGCCTATCCATTGCGGCGGCTCGGCCAGCCAATTGACATCGCGAACGCCATCCTGTTCTTTGCTTCGGATATGTCCGCATGGATAACGGGGCAAATTTTGAGCGTGAGTGGCGGATATTCGACAGTGGGGTAGTTTATCTAGCCATCTTTACCTCCACACCGGATCCCGTTTCTCTCG
>JBBITV010000105.1:0-9087 GCA_037440585.1 Chloroflexota bacterium | reverse complement strand
ATACGCCGCCATCGCCTCCTCGTGATCGGGCGAAAGTAGGGTAATCGCCTGGCGGCGGAAGTGTTCCTGCAAGAACTGGCCGTGGGGCACGTCGGCAGCCAGGGTAAGCAGGACTTTGGCCTGGCGGGAGCCTTCGGAACAGGCACGCAGATACTTTTGGACAATCTCGCCAACCCCGGCGTCGAAGTTCTCTGGGGAGACCAGGTGATCGACCAGGCCGATGTCGTAGGCGCGGCGGCCGTCGATGTTATCGCCGGAGAGGATGAGTTGTCTGGCGCGGCCCAGTCCAATGAAGCGCTCCAGGCGGAAGGTCGCGAGGCCAGGGATCAGGCACTCGCGGATAGCGGGCAGGCCGATGATGCAGTCCGGCGTCGCGACGCGGATGTCGCAGGCCAGGGCCAGTTGCAGACCACCCCCCAGGCAATACCCGTGCATCGCCACGACGACGATTTTCTCCATCGTCTCGAAGATGCGGAGTGCCCGCTCGAATTGTTCGTGATATGCCATCCCGCTGCCGCCGACGGAAAGCTCCTTCAGGTCAATCCCGGTACAGAAGGCGCGGCCTGCGCCGCGGATCAACACCACGCGCACATCAGGATCGTCGCGGATTGCCTCGGCAACCCGATTGAGGTCCAGTGTGGCCAGGTTGTTCATCGCGTTCAATACTTCTGGCCGGTGTAGGGTCAGGCGCGCGATTTTACCATCTTTCTCCCAAGACATCGTTTCCAGTTGCATCTCGTTGCCTCCCGCTCGAAAATATACATCGTTGATTGCAACTTAATTATACACACAAATACGGTGGCAGGCTATCTCCCGTCCATCAGGGAGGTAGAAGTTGATGTTGTGACTGTTTTGATGTATAATCATCCGGCCTTTCGGACCGGTTTCAAGCGAACAGGTCGCACACACCGCGTGCAGCCGACTAGCGCTCCGCGCCGTCCCAGCCAGCCAGTCATTACTTCCGGAGTGCCTTGCCCGCGCAGGTTCGGGTTCGCCCCGCGATTTCCTGTTGATTCTTACGAATGATTTCCACCACCTGATATGGCTCAGCTTCTCGTTTGATGGCTACGTCCAACAGGTGCGCGGCACTGGATTCTGGATCCTAATTGGCTATGGCTACTTGCTGGTTGCGCTCCACGTAATCACTCTGCTCTGGCTGTTTGTGCGCTCGCCGCTGCACCGCTGGCCCGTTGGACTGATCCTGCTTGGCCGGCTTTTGACAGCAACCGCTTATTTCCTCGGTGCTACCAATCGGAACCCGTTCGCGCCGATGGACCTGACCATCCTTACCGTCAATCTTAGCTCCGGACTGTATACCCTCGCGCTGTTTCGCTTCCGCATGCTGGACCTGATCCCGGTCGCGCGCGAGACCGTCATCGAGCAGATGCGGGAAGGCATGTTGGTCTTGGATGCTCAGCGACGGATCGTCGAGAGGTACTGACCCTGGTCGCGCAGGGCCTGTCCTACAAAGAGGCGGGCGCCAAACTGGGGTTGAGCGCCCGCACGATCAAGTACCACATGGCGGAGATTATGGAGCAGCTCCATCTCGAAAATCGGGCCCAGGTGCTGGCGTATGCCGGGCGCATGCGCTTGAATTCTGACGCCCCGGACAAATCGTAGGGGCGAGGCAGGCGGGGAGGGGCGCTCGTTTGTAGAAGGGGCGCTCTGCCCGCCTGCCTCGCCCCGACTGTCCCCAGGGACAGTCTCTCCACGCAGAGACTGTCCTTTTTTTGGTCCCTCGGGACATTGTGGGCCGCCTGCATTTCTGATATACTGGTGGGGAGATGGAAACACGACGGCGGGTCTTACTGTACGGCAGGTCTTTGATCCTCGGCACGGTCGGCGCGAGCCTCAAGCGGTACCCACACCTGGAGCTTGTCGCCCTGGCGCCACCGCTGCCGTCGCCGCAGGAACTGGGCGCGCTCGCGCCGGACGTGATCATTTTCGACGTCGAGGCCGCCCGTCCCGAAGCGGCCATTGCTTTGCTGGAGGCATGCCCCAGCCTGTTGCTGATTGGCATTGGTCCGAGCAGCGACCAGATGCTCCTGTGGTCCGGGCAGCAGTCGCGCGCGCTGGCGATGCAGGATTTGGTGCAGGCGATCGACACGCTGTCCGCCTCGACCCGCCAGCCAGTGCGCCGGTCAGCGAGCCTCGACCGGCTGCGGCAACTCGTTTCTGCGCTGATGACTTTCTCAAGGATTCCCACGCGCAGACAAAGACTGGCCTTCGCCGTCGCCGCCGTCGGTCTGGGTGTCGTGTTATTGCTGGCGCAGTCGCTTGCCAGTCCGCACGCGAATGCGCCGCTCAGTGGCACGGCGGTGGGCGGCGGGATTACGCCGGAAGCGGGACTGGCGTTTGCCGCCGGCATGGTGCTCGGCGGCGTCCTCATCGGGCTGTGGCCGAGATACGCCAGGCGCTGGAGATGGTCCGGACTCAGCCCTTCGACCTGGTGTTGCTGGACATCCTCATGCCGGAGATGGACGGCTACCAGGTACTGGAGGCCATGAAGGGCGACAGCACGCTGCGGGATATTCCGGTCATTGTGATCTCATCGCTGGATGAGATGGAGAGCGTGGTCAAAGGCATCAAACTGGGTGCGGAGGACTATCTGCCCAAGCCCTTCGACCCGGTGCTGCTCAAGGCGCGAATTAGCGCCTGCCTGGAGAAGAAGTGGCTGCGCGACCAGGAAGTGGAGTATCTCCGCAATGTGGCGCTGGTGACCGAAGCGGCGGCCGCGGTCGAAGCGGGTGCCTTCCAGGTTGAGCAACTGGATGCGGTGGCCGGGCGTACAGACGCCCTGGGGCAGTTGGCGCGCGTCTTCCAGAACATGGCGCGCGAAGTGTACGCCCGTGAGCAGCGCTTGAAACAGCAAATCCAGGAGCTGTGCATCGAGATCGACGAGGTGAAGAAAGCCCGACAGGTCGCCGAGATTACGGAGACGGACTATTTCCGCGACCTGCGCGCCAAGGCGCAAAGATTGCGCCAGGGGAGTGGAACGAACCGGTGAGGGCGTGAATCGGTTTCCCCGTCTCGATGTACAATAAAGGCGCAATCACGGCGAGTTGGTTACTCGGACGCCAGGCGCTGGAAAAGGCCGCTGAACTGGTCCCGCTCGTTGGCCTGCCCTGGCATCGGGGTGGGACGCTCATTCAGATGGCGGCCAGCCGTCTCCTGTTGAATGAGCCCCATGCAGCCCTGGCCCTGACCGACGAAGTCATCCGGCTGGCCCAGGCAGAGAACTTATGTGAAGTGGAAGCTCGGGGGTTATGGTTGCACGGGCAGGCCCTGCTCGTCCTGGATCGACCCGGCGAAGCCGAGGCCGCCCTGGCCCGCGGGCTGGCCCAGGCCAAGGCCATCGGCTACATCTGGTTGCAGCAATTGCAAAAGAAAACCCCGAACTATATTTGACAGGTCACCCTGAACAAGCTAAAATGGCAATACCGTATAATTCGCTTGTCATGCTGAGCGGAGCGAAGCATCTCTGCGCGGCCTACGCCTACGATGAGGGTCTCGGCTTGAGCTAACATGGCGGTGACCTATGGGCCGGGAGGTGAGACATGGCGTTTACCGTAACTGATCTAATGGATTTCAAACGCCTCGTGATGGAACATCCGGAGTGGCGGACAGAGTTGCGCCAACTGGTACTGACCGAGGAGCTGCTCACATTGCCGGCGATGACCCACGAGTTCGCTGAGGCCCAGAAACGCACAGAGCAGCGGCTTGAAGAGATGGCCCTGGCGCAGGTCCGCACCGAGCAGCGGCTGGAAGAGTTGGCCCGGGCGCAAACCCGCACCGAGCAGCGGCTGGAAGAGCTGGCCCTGGCGCAAGCCAATACAGAAAAAGCGATCCACGTTTTGGCAGACCGGCAGGGTGCAATGCTGGGAACGCTGCTCGAACTCAAGTTTGGTCAACGCGCGGCGGGCTATTTTGGCCGCATCCTGCGGCGTATCCGCGTGGTGCTACCCAACGCGCTCGACCCCGTCACGGAAGATCGTTTGGAGGCACACCTGACTCACGAGGAGTTGGTCGACGTACTATTGCTCGATGTGTTGGCCGTCGGGCGGCTACGGCAAGCACCCAGTTCTGAGCAAGCCGAAGTCTGGCTGGCCGTAGAGGTGGCGGCCGTGATCGACCAGGACGACGTGGAGCGCGCTCAACGGCGGGCGGCCTTGCTGCGGAAGGTCGGCTACCAAACCATCCCTGTGGTGGCCGGTGAAGGGGTGACCCCAGAAGCGACCGATGCGTTGCAGGATGCACCCGTTGTGCTGGTGCTCAATGGACGCAGTGAGGGTTGGGAGAGGGCGCTGGCAGCGGGAACATGAAAAGAGCCACCTGACCATACCCGGGTTCGCGCCGATAAGGCGAAAATAAGTTAGAAATAAGGTGAGTGTGGTAGGCTGTATCCTGATGGATACAGCCTACTTATCTTGGAGATTGGAGAAAGGAACTCGGACCCATGCCAACCAGTGCCAGCCCACACGAGACTCTCACCTTCATCGTCCGCCTGTGGCGTGAGCCGGACGGCCAGGGCAGTGCACACTGGCGGGGGCGGGTGGAGCATGTCGCCCCGCAAGAGGTGGGCTACGTCCAGGATGCCGCAGCCCTGGTGCAGTTCATCGGACGGTGGACAGGCGACCTGGGTGCGTTATCGGGGAGTGTGGAAGGTAACCCAGGCTCGCGATGAGAGCAGGCGTTTATTATTGAATTGGCCTCATCTGGTTCGTAGGAGGCGGCAGGAACGTGCGATGAGTGCGCTGCAAATTCAGACCCTGGGCTCCTTCCGAGTCTGGCGGCGAGGTGAGCTGCTCCCCAGTGGGGCCTGGCCTACCCACAAGAGCAAGACGTTGTTCAAGATCTTGCTCACCGAGCGGGGCCACTTTGTTTCGGCCGACCGTCTGATTGAGTACCTCTGGCCAGGTCTGCCCCCCAAACAGGCCCAAAACAACCTGTGGGTGACGGCCAGCCAGGTCCGCCGTGCCCTACAGCCGGACTTGCCCCCTCGCACTCCCTCTGAGTACATCCTCACCGGCCACGAAGGCTACAGCTTCAACACCGAGAGCGACTACTGGCTCGACGTAGACGAGTTCACGGCACAACTGGAGGCAGCGCGAAGATCCGATGTTGCGGTGGTGCGCATCAAGCACTTTGAGGCAGCGCGGAAACTCTATCGCGGCGACTACCTGGAAGAGGACCCTTATGAGGAATGGGCCCTGGCGCCACGCGAGCAGTTCCGTGAAGCATATCTGGCGCTGCTGGCCGATCTGGCCGATGCCTATGCCGGCCAGGGTAATTACCGGCGCGCTATCAGTCTGTGCCAGGAAGCCCTGGCCATGGATAACACCCGCGAGGCGACGTATCGCCAGTTGATGCTTTATCACTACTGCGCCGGTGAGATGAGCCCGGCCCTGAAGGTGTATGACCAATGCCGGCGCGTGCTTCGCGACGAGATCTGTGTGGCCCCAGCACCCGAGACCACCCGCCTCTATCGCCAGGTGCAGCGCGGCCAGGTGGAAGGTGTAGATCGCCACGTGCAGTACCCGCGTCCGGTCCGGGTTGTCCCTGTGTTCTACCCTCTCAGCCGCACCCCCTTCGTGGGACGACAAGGAGAGTGTGAGAGGCTGGCAGCATTGATGGCTGAGGCGGCCGGTGGCCGGGGGCGAGTGACCTTGATCGCCGGCGAGCCTGGCATCGGCAAGACGCGGCTCGTCCAGGAACTGGCCGGGTTCGCTCGTACTGAAGGGCTGAGCACGCTGATCGGCCACTGCTATCAGGTTGAACGGGCGATGGCCTATCAACCCATCGTCGACCTGGCGCGCCAGGTGTTTAAGGGGTGGCCAGAGCTTGTCCTGAGCGAAGCCGAAGGATGGCGATCCCTCCCGGCTGTATGGCTGGGGGAGATCACCACCCTCGTCCCTGAGCTGGCCGATGTCGTCCCTGACCTCCCTGCCGCTCCTGCTGAGGTGGACGAGAGCCGGCAGGCCCGGCTCTTTCAGGCCCTGCTACAGCTTGTCATCACCATCCCTTCGCTGCGCTCAAGGGCAAGCGCCAGTCAAGGCGGCCTCATGTTGGCCATTGACGACATCCATTGGGCAGATCCGGCCACGCTCCAGTTCCTGCATCACCTGGCCCGCCACATCGCTGATAACCCTGTTTTCCTGGTGTGTACCTACCGCAGCGAGGAGGCGGCGATGGACGAGGACCTGGCCACCTTCCTCCACAGTCTGAGACGCGAGCCTCACGTCCTGCCCGTCGAACTGCCCCGCCTGTCCCGTCAGGATGTCCAGGCCCTCCTCGAGTCTCTGGTTGGCCTGTCACCGCAAACTTCTGAACTGGGTGAGTGGCTTCACCGCGAGACCGCTGGCAACCCGTTCTTCCTCGTCTCCATCCTCCAGTCATTGCTGGAACAGGGGTTCCTCGCCGCCCATTCCCCCGCCCCCCTCGCTCCCCCCAAATTTGGGGGGATGGGGGGCAGGAGGGCCGAAGGCCAATGGCAGGTTGACCTCGAAGTCCTCTCTGCGGCCGGAATTGAATTGACCTTGCCTGAGACGCTGCGCGAGTCGCTGCGAGAACGGCTGCGCCGCGTGCCCAAGGGGGCACGGCGTGTGCTGGACCTGGCGGCTGTGCTCGGGCGCCGCTTCGACTATGCCACGCTTCAGGCGGTGACCCAGGAGAGCCCGGAGGCACTCCTGGATGCTGTCGAGGATCTGGTTGCCCGCCAACTGTTTCACGAGGAGGAAGACGGCGGGCGCTACGACTTCAGTCACCACAAGATCGGTGAGGTGATCTACCACGATCTCAGTGGGCCGCGGCGGGCGCTGCTGCATCGGCAGACCGCCGAGATCCTGGAAGGGCAGGGTGCTGGCCGTGCCCCCGAGATGGCGTCCATCCTGGCCCACCATTTCGAGCGTGCTGGTGAGACGGCCAGGGCACTGGCCTACTGGTTACAGGCTGGCGAACATGCGCTGGCCACCTACGCTGCGCAGCCAGCCCTGCGGCACTATGAGCGGGCGCTGGCCCTGGCCGAGGCGCCTTCGGAAAAAGTCAGCGCCTACCTGGGTCTGGGACGCGCCCATTTTGCGCTGGACGACCTGGCGGCCGCGGTTGCAGTTTTGAAGCAAGGGTTGCAACTGGCTGAAGAACAGGATGAACGACGGGCCAGGTTGCTCTACCTTTTGGCCGACGTGCATTTCGCCCGCTACGACGTGGAGGCGTGCGAATCTCACGCCCGAGCCGCTCTGGGTGCGGCCGAGGCCATCGGCGACCAGGAAACCATCTGCCAGAGTCTCTCACTCCTGGGCCAGGTCCACACCGCGCGTGGCGACCTGGACTCAGAAGTGCAACTCATCACCCGGGCACTCAACATCTGCCGCCAGTCGGGCAACCGCTGGCGAGAAGGCCGGACCCTGGCCGATCTGGGCTGGGTCCAGGCACAAAGAGGCGAATTTGCTGAAGCGGTGGCCTCGGCGGAGCAAGCGCTGCGAATCCTGGAGACCACCGACGATCGGGCGGGGGTCGCCTTTGCCTGGAACATTCTGGGCCGGGCCCTCGGTGGACGGGGAGACTACGACGCCGCCTTCACCGCCTTCCAGCGCAGTCGGGAGGTGGCTGAAGCCATCGAGCACAAGTTCTTCATGGTCCAGGTGCCCAACATGCTGGGCTGGCTGCACCAGCAGTCAGGTGATTACGAGCGGGCGCTGGTCTTGGACCAGGAGGGGGTTGAACTTGCGCGCCGCTGGGGCAAGACCCCGGCAGAGATCAGCGCGCTCGTCAACGTTGGGCTGGATATCCTGCATCTGGGCGATCCAGGGGGCGCCCTGGTGCAACTACAGGACGTCCAGGCGCGCATCAATCAGGAGGCCTTCGGTTTCCACGCCTGGCGGTGGCGGCTGCGGTTGCTCCACGCCCAGGGGTTGTGCCATCTGGCCCTGGGGCAGCCACACCAGGCGTTGGCGTTGGCCGAGGAGGGGATGGCATTAGCAGCGGCGACCTCCGCTGGCAAATACCTGGCCCTGAACCATGAACTCAGAGGGGCAGCGCTGGCGGATATAGGGCGGGCCGCCGAGGCCATCGTCGAGCTGGAGTCCGCCGTGGCGCTGGCCGACTCCATCGGCTACCAACCGCTACGTTGGGGAGGCCGGCAACGCCTGACCAAGTGCTACGAAAGTGCTGGCCGCTGTGAGAAAGCCCGGATGACCGTGGCAGAAGCTGCCCAGATTATCCACACCATCGCCAACGGACTGGCTGACCCTCCGCTCCGCTCGGCCTTCGTGGAGTCTATCCGAAAAGCCGTGGGGCAGGCTTTCTAGCCTGCCTGGGCAGCCTGGAAAGGCTGCCCCACTTCTTTCCTTAAGTCAGCATTAAGTTGTCTGTGGTATGATACAGCAAACTATCAATCGAGGAAGGAGGGTTGAACGATGAAGACACTGCGTTGCCGCGATGTCGGCTTCGACTGCGAGCATGAGATTCGCGCCGAAACCGTAGAGGAGGTGCTGCAGCAGGCGGCCCAGCACGCCATGGAGGAGCACGGCCTCAAGGAGGTCACGCCACAGATCGTCGAAGCGGTGAAGGCCCGGATCCGGGACGAGTAGCGCGAAGAAGAGATCTCTCGGAGAGCGCTCGGAACCCCGTCCCCGGGGCGACTTTTGCATCTCTACTTCGCCAGGGATGCCCCCGGGGACGGGGGCCGGGAGCATTTTCGAAGAGTGCCAAGAGTTTGGCGAAAGGAGGTCGAACAATGGACTCTCGACTTGAAAGTCTGAGCGCTCAAGTCCAGAAAGGCGGACAAGCGTACATAAGAAACCTGGCCGCTGCCGAGGCTGCGATTCGGCAAGGCCAGTTCAACGTAGCCAAGGTTCTGCGTGCAGTCGCACATGCCCATCGCGTCCTGGCGATGGAGGCTGCACGGCTCACAGGTCGCGAAATCTCTCCTGCTGAACTGTTCAAGATGAACCTCGAGGAGCTAAGTGAACTGGATCAAGTACTGCAAGCGCAAGAGGTGGTGGATACTGAGGTCAAAGTCAAGTTGAAACAGTCCGCCGTAGACCAGGAGCGCGCCGCCCAGGTCACGGCCCGCCTTGTCGCCGAGAC
>JBBITV010000104.1:0-10633 GCA_037440585.1 Chloroflexota bacterium | reverse complement strand
GCCCATTCCTGAGCGCTCGTGGTACGGTGAGAGAGAATCGTGGAGATCAACTCGCGCAAAGCATCGCGCCGGGGTTTCCACGGCTTGATGCCATACGCTTCGCCCAGGCGCTCGTACACCGCGCGGGTCTTGGCTTTGAGGGCGTCGATTATAGGTGTGATCTCACGGGCCATGTTCAGCCTGCCTGCACGCGAATACGACGGTATTATAGCACAAGGAGCCTGTTTTGACGTACAGTTGTGCGATGGGGATGTTTGGGGGGATGTAGCTCGTGGAGTAGGGGAGTCATCCCTCATCCCTACGGCACCCAATTCGACTTCACTGTCAGCACTTTGTTGGGCTCAACCGGATCGTTCGTTTTGATAGTCACTTCGAAAGTGTGAGGACCGCCCATTCCTTCGTGCATCGTGAAGGCCAGACGTAGGGTCGTGTCCTGGCCGGGCTTCAAGGTCGTCGACCCGACGACCGCTTCGGGCGGTCAGCAGCCCTCGACTGCGTCGACGGTCGGTACACCCTGCAACGCCAGAGGCTGATTCCCCACGTTGCGGAAACGAAACTCGCGCCGCGCCCACTGTTCAAACTTCATCGTGCCAAAGTCGTAGTAGTCCTCGTCCAGTGCTATGCGCGGACCGTTAGCCGTCGGGCCGGTGCTACTGCCGGTAGTCACATTCGATGCTGTCGCGGGCTCGCCGGCACGAGTCAGGTACCATAGCCCGCCCAACCCCATCAGCGCCAACCCCACCACAATCGCCACGACGCCCCACGTAACCGAAGGTTGCTGCGGTTGAGGCTTGCGAGACCTGGGTTTGCCCTTTGCTTTCATAGTTGACTATCCCTTTGCCTGGAAAATCCCAATGACCAATGGCCCAATCCCCCTTCCCCCCGCAAGCGGGGGAGCGAGGGGGTGACCACTGGGATTTGGTCATTGATATTATAACAGCCGTGGACTCTCAGGAGTAGCGCCGTTTAGCGCGAATCGAGATGAGCAAGTCGGCTTGTGTTCTCAGCAAGGCACCAGGCTGACTTGCGGTTGAGCACACAGGCGATCTGGCGGGGTCGTTGAAATGACCAAATCCCAATGACCAATGACCAAGAGTTGGGATTTGGTCATTGGGATTTGGTCATTTCTCAGTTGCGGTGCTATACTGTACGTGGCTCGCATGTGGAGAAATTGCCGGAGCCGGGAGCGGGCAGGGGCATCGTTGCTCGTGCGCTCCCAGCCCCGGCTAGGGGGAAATGCTAGAGCCGGCCGGCGCTGTCGTAGCGCACGTGGTCAGCCAGCGTGAGATTATACCATGAGGATCGGCCCAGGGTCAACCAAACCCTGACTGAGATCAGCCTGCTGGGGACCTGATCCGGCAGAATCGTAGGGAAATCGTAGGATAAAGGGAGCCATCATGCACCCCATCGTCGAATGCGTACCGAACTTCAGCGAGGGCCGGCGACCTGAAGTCGTCGCACAGATCGTGGAGGCGATCCGGTCGGTGGCGGACGTTCGAGTATTGGACGTAGAATCGGACGCCGATCATAACCGGTCGGTAATCACGTTCATTGGCCCTCCACATGCCGTCGAGGAGGCGGCGTTCCGGGCCGCTGCGCGGGCGGCGCAGCTTATCGACATGGAACAGCATCGTGGTGAGCACCCGCGCATGGGTGCCACGGACGTCATCCCCTTTGTCCCGGCCCGAGAGGTCACGATGGCCGATTGCGTGGCGATGGCCCGGCGCGTTGGGCGGCGCCTGGGTGAAGAGCTGGGCATTCCGGTCTATCTGTACGAGGAGGCAGCGACCCGCGAAACGCGCCGCAACCTGGCCGACGTCCGGCGTGGCGAGTACGAGGGCATCAAGGCCGAAATCGCGACGAACCCGGAACGCGAACCAGACTTCGGTCCACGACAGCTCGGCCCGGCCGGGGCGACGGCGGTGGGCGCCCGGCCGTTTCTCATCGCATACAATGTCAATCTCGCCACGACCAACCTGGAAGTCGCCCGGGCCATCGCGAAGGCGGTGCGCCATTCGAGCGGCGGTTTGCGTTATGTCAAGGCATTGGGACTGGGGATCAAGGAGCGGGGCATCGTCCAGGTCTCGATGAACATGACTAATTACGAAGGCACCCCGCTGCACCGCGCCTTCGAGATGGTCAAGCGCGAGGCAGCCCGCTACGGCGTGAACGTCGCCAGCAGCGAGATCGTCGGCCTGGCGCCACAAGCGGCCTTGCTCCAGGCGGCTGAGTTTTGTCTGCAACTCGAAAACTTCCAGCCAGCTCAGATCCTCGAAAATCGCCTGGCCGAGAGTCCGCAGGACCAACCGGCCGCCCAAATGGCGGGCTTTCTGGACGCGGTCGCCGCCGGCACCCCGACCCCCGGCGGGGGGAGCGTGGCCGCGCTGGCGGGCGCTCTGGGTGCGGCACTGGAGATGATGGTGGCCAACCTGACTCTGGGGCGCAAGAAGTATGCTGCGGTCGAGGCCGATATGGAATCGATTCGGGCGCGGGCGCAGGCGCTGCGGTCGGAGCTGGCCGGCCTGGTCGCCCGGGACAGCGCCGCCTACGAGCAGGTGATGGCGGCCTACAGGCTGCCCAAGGATGCCCCCGAGCGTGAAGGGACCATCCAGGCCGCGCTCCTTGGCGCTGCCGAAGTCCCGCTGACGGTCGCCGAGAAGGCGTTGGAGGTCATCGAGCTCGCGGCGATTACAGCCAGCAAGGGCAACCCCAACGCCACCAGCGACGCCGTCGTGGGCGCTTACATGGCGCGCGCGGCGGTGGACGGCGCTGCACTGAACGTCCGTACCAACCTGACCCGCATGACCGATGCGTCGCGGGCACACGAGCTCCGCCGCCGGGTGGACGAGATTCAGAGCCGGGCGCAGGGGGTGGTCACCAGTATCGAAAGCCGGCTAAACTTTTAGCCATAACAGTTAAGAAGGCGTAACTTGCAGGTAACCTGGCGGTAACCCGAAACTGGTATCCTCATTAATGACCAATGACCAATGACCAATGGCAGATGACCCATCTGGGGATTGGTCATTTACAGTTGGGGGAGGATGACCATGAAACCAACATATTTCCTGTGGACCATCGTGATGTTCCTGGCTCTGACGGCCTGTACAGCAGGCGTCAAGACGGCCACGCCCCCGGCGGCGGCGCCGGCAACAGAGCTCCCGGCTGTTGCCGCTACACCCACGACAGCAGCGCAGGTGCCGGCAACGCCACTCGCCGCCAGCCCTACGGCCGTGGCTCAGGCGCCTGCGGCAACGCCTCTGCCCACCGCCAGCCCGACACCCGAGCCCCCGGCAGCGTCCCCGACGCCCCAGCCGGCGGGGCCATCCGCACGGCAGGCGGCCAACGTGCGGGGTGGTCCCGGCACCGTGTACCCCATTATCGGCGGGCTTAGAGGCGGGGACCCGGTCAACATCATCGCTCGGAACCCGGCGGGCGACTGGTTCCAGATCCGGCTACCCAACGGCAACGAGGGCTGGGTAGCCGCCAGCCTGATCGCCAACGCCAGCGCGACTGGTTTGCCGGTGGCCGCCAACATCCCACCGCTGCCGACCCCGGCGCCGACCGCGACACCACCGCCCCCGCCGACGCCAGGCACGGAGCCGCCCGATACGACTTGCACGGAATTCCCCATCCGTGGCTTCGGCAAGGTGTGGAACGAGAACAAGTCGGCGCGGGACATGGTCGGATGCACTTCATACACCGTTGAGAAGGGGATGAAGTTCCTGGCGCAGCGCTTTGAGCGCGGGGTGATGTTCTGGACCGATGCAAATTTCTACGACAACCGGGGGGTGGTCTGGGTGCTGTTCACAGATAACTACACTTACGCCCGCGTGGCCGACACCTACAGCCAGGGCGAAGCCGAACCGACGCCCCAGAGCCCGCCCGAAGGCAAACTCGAGCCGCGCGGCAAATTGGGCAAGGCCTGGCGCGAGGGCGCTGGTGTCCAGAAACGCCTCGGCTGGGCCATCGCGCCGGAGGTATCCGGCAACGGCTCCTGGCAAGAATTCGAGCGGGGCCTGATGTTCTGGATCCCGTTCGGCGCCGACCGGCGCATTTACGTGCTGGGTCGCTGGTATCCCTGGCCGCCAGGCGGCAGGCGGAATGACTGGCTGGAGTTCATCGATACGTTTGCTGGATAACAGAAGAGGTACACAGGTACACAGGGAAACACGGAAACAGGGAGATATGGTGATGCGGTGCATCTCCCTGTGTACCTGTGTACTTATTGACCTGCCTCCCCTGCCCTTTTAGTACGTTCGGTTGATCAGAAACTGTGCCAGAATGCGCAATTCCGCCTGGGCCTGGTTTTCGATGCGGGTTTTGGCCAGCTCGGCCATGGCTGCCTGGTGGTGTTGTTCGGCCAGGCGCTGGGCGAATTGCCGGGCGCCAGCAGCTTCCAGGAGATGGAGTACGCGCGCTGCGTCATCAGGGGCCAGGACCTCGCGGGCATAGATCTCCACCAACTCCGGCTGCTGCGCCAGGCCGAACACGACGGGCAGCGACTTTTTCTTGCGCAAAATGTCGTTGGCCGACGACTTGCCCGTGATAGACGACTGGCCCCAGATGCCCAGGATGTCGTCGCAAATCTGAAAGGCGATGCCAAGCTCCTCACCAAAACGCCGGTAATGGGCGACCAGGTTTGGGTCGTCGCTGGATAGCAGGGCACCCAGGTGGCAGGCGGCGCCCAGCAGGGCAGCCGTCTTGCCCGACACCATAGCCAGGTACTCCTCTACGGTGACATCCAGGCGATTTTCAAAGCTAAGGTCCAGGTATTGGCCCTGGGTCAGCGCCAGGCACGCAGCGTCGAAGACCCGGAAGGCAGCGACAACCCTGGCCGCCGGCACCCCGCGCTCGGCCAGGCGATGCAAGGCCATACGCGCCAGGACGAAAAGCGCGTCGCCGGCGTTAACCCCCTGCGATAGACCCCAAAGCACCCAAACCGTGGGTCGCCCGCGGCGTTCCCGGTCGCCGTCTTCGATATCGTCGTGGATGAGGGAGAAATTGTGGACGAGTTCCAGCGCGGCAGCCGCCGGCAGCGCGTGTTCCCAACGTCCGCCGGCCGCCTGGGCCGTCAGCAAGCAGAAAGCGGGGCGAATGCCCTTGCCGGATCGGGCGGATACTGGCCTGAAATTGGCGTCCACCCAACCCAGGTGGTATTGCAACATACCGATCAAGCCGGCAAGCTGCGGAGTTGGCTCAGCTACGACTGCGCGCATTTCGGCTTCGACGGGGCTGGCGTAGCGAGTGAGGAGGGTGAAGGGATCTGGGTTAGAGTTCATGGTACTTACCTATCAACTGATGCGTGATGCGTGAAAAATAGCCAGCACGTTTCGAGCATCACGTTTGCCGCGATTATACCACATGTCCCTTTCGATGCAACTTGGCGTTGGCGTCGCTTTGCGCTATAATGTCCGTCCGGAGTTACGCCATCGATCACTCAGCCTGTTTTCCGCAGTCGCTCGCGGCGGGTTCGTACCCGCCGCAAAGCCGCCGAGTCATGGACCCGGCGGGAGCCAGGTGCGGAAAACAAGCTCAGGAGGAATAATCCTTGCATATCCCTTCTTTTCCAGTTGTTCCGTCGCGCATCGCGCGCCTGCCGGAGCTGGCTTACAATCTGTGGTGGAGCTGGCATCCGGAAGCGCTGGCCCTGTTCCGGGCGCTTGATCCGGAACTGTGGGCGGAAGTCACCCATAACCCGATCCAGCTTCTACAGCGAGTGTCCCCGGAGAAACTGGCGGCCGTGGTCCAGGATCAGGCTTACCTGGCCCAGTACGACCAGGTGCTGGCCGATTTTGACGCCTATATGCAGGTGAAGGATACCTGGTTCCACCGAACCTACCCTAATCTAAAATCTAAAATCCAAAATCCATTGGTGGTCTATTTTTCTGCGGAATTTGGCCTCCACGAATGCATGCCCATCTATTCCGGCGGCCTGGGCGTCCTCTCGGGCGATCACTGCAAGGAGGCAAGTGACCTGGGGCTACCCTTCGTCGGCGTGGGATTCCTTTATCCGCAGGGGTATTTCACCCAACACATCACCCCGGACGGCGTCCAGGAAGCCGCCTATGGAAAGCTGGATCTTGGCAATCTGCCGGCGGTCCCGGCCACGGGACCTGATGGCAAGCCGGTCGTGATTAAGGTCGAGCTGCCCGGCCGGGACGTGTACGCCAAGGTATGGCACATCCAGGTGGGGCGCGTCCCCCTGTACCTGATGGACACCGACGTCGACCCCAACGCCCCGCGCGACCGGGAGCTATCGGCCCGGCTCTACGGTGGCGACCAGGAAATGCGGATTGCGCAGGAGATCATCCTGGGCATTGGCGGCGTGCGAGCCGTGCGCGCCCTCGGCCTCCAGCCGGCGGTGTGGCACCTCAATGAGGGCCATGCGGCATTCCTGGGGCTTGAACGCATCCGTGAGCTGATGCAGGATCAGGGATTGACCTTTGCTGAAGCCCGCCAGGCGGTGTCTGTAAACGCGGTCTTTACGACCCACACGCCTGTCGCGGCTGGCAACGACGAGTTTCCACTGTGGCTGATCGATAAATACTTCAGCCTTTACTGGGACAGCCTGGGGCTGAGTCGCGAAGAGTTCATCGACCTGGCGCGCCAGAGCCGGCCCTGGGGTCCGACGTTCAGTATGACGATGCTGGCCCTGCGTCTCGCGGCGCAGTACAACGGGGTGAGCAAGCTGCACGGCCACGTCTCACGCCAGATGTGGCACAATCTCTGGCCCGACGTGCCGGTGGACGAGGTGCCCATCACGTCGGTGACCAATGGGGTGCATACGCGCACGTGGCTGGCGCCCGAACTAGGCCGCCTGTACGACCAGTACCTGGATTCTGACTGGGAGGCCTGCCTGGACAATCCGGGCACCTGGAACGGCATCGACGCCATCCCCGACGAGGTTTTGTGGAACGTCAAGCGCCAGCTCAAATACAAGCTAATCGATTACGTCCGCGAACGATTGCGCCGGGACTGGAGCCGTGGGGTGCTTCAGATCGAGCAAGTCATCGCGGCCGGCGCGCTCCTGGACCCGGATGCGCTGACAATTGGGTTTGCGCGTCGCTTCGCCACCTACAAGCGTGCCACGCTGTTGTTCCGGGACGTGGCGCGGTTGCTGCGCCTGCTCAACCAGCCCGGCCGGCCCGTGCAAGTCATCTTTGCCGGCAAAGCCCACCCCGCCGACGAGCCAGGGAAGTCGTTTATCCGCCAGATCTACCGGGCTGCTCGCGAGCAGGCCTTCGCCGGCCGCATCGTCTTCCTCGAGGATTACGACATCGAAATGGCGCGCCACCTGGTCGCGGGCGTCGACGTGTGGCTCAACAACCCGCGCCGGCCTCTGGAGGCCAGCGGCACCAGCGGCCAGAAGGCCTCCCTCAACGGTATCCCCAACGTCAGCATTTTGGACGGCTGGTGGCGAGAGGGTTACAACGGCGAGAACGGCTGGGCCATCGGCGATGAACAGGAGTGGGCCGACAAGGAGGCCCAGGACGCCGCCGACGCCCAGGCCTTGTATGCGATCCTGGAGAACGAAGTCATTCCACTGTATTACACGCGGGACGCCACAGGTATTCCTCATGGCTGGCTGGCCAAAGTGCGCCAGGCGATCAAGACCATCGCGCCAGCCTTCAGCACGCGACGCATGGTCAAGGAGTACGTAGAGCGCATGTATGTTCCGGCGGCGAACCAGGGGCAGGAGCTGGCCGTTCGCATGGACCGCGCAGCTCATTCGTAACTCGATTGCCAAGATACCCAAAACCTGGTATAATATATCCGTCCTCATACGAGTTGTCGGCTGTCAGATGAGCGTGCCAACCTCCGGAGTTCTCTGCTTTGATGTAACAACCACGCCCTGACCCAATGGTGGATAGAATATGGCCAGCCAGGCCGCATTCTGGTAGGCTAACGCCAGGCTGGTCCACAGCCAATGAGGTAAACGTCCACTCAGTAGTATCCCCTGATCCAATGGCAGTGCGGGCACGGTTGCGCGGGCTGCTTCGTCATAGTCCAGATACGCGGCAGGTAAGCTGAATTCGAGTCGGGTGTAGATAGCGGTATAGTCGTCATGGTGAATAACCTGAACCCGTAGGGGGGCATCAGGTCGTGTTTCGCCATGCCCCAGCCGCAAGGGCGCGACCCAACCGAGCCGGATGTCGAACTGGGCCAGTTCGGCGGGGTGAGCATGCAGCGCCAGGGCGGCGTAGAGCCAGTTTGGCCCGCGCCCATAGAGGCCTAGCGGAGCGCCGGTCGGCAGGTAGTCCAGCACCTGGGGCAGGTGTTGCGGCGCCCAGCGACCCTGTGCGTCGAGCAGCCCCAAAGTATACCCCAGGCGGTCCAATTCAATCACTGTTTCGACCGGGGCAGCGGCCAGGTGTGCCGCGCGTAGTTCCTCTGGCGAGTAGGCGAAAAGAGCGCTCAGGCGCTCGACCAGGGCGTCGACCAGGGGGCCACTCGCACTCGCACCGCGCTCCAGCCCGGCGACGGCACCTCGCAAGACGGTCCCGTAATCGGCGATATAGCTGTCTGGCACCGCACTGGGCCGGGAAAGGATTTCGGCCAGGATGGTGATGCCGTGGCGATCCATGAGCTCGCGCCATGGATCCAGGTCGGCCGGGTCTTTGTAGAGCAGGATAGCATGGGTGCACTGGTCGAAGATGGGCGCGTCGATGGGACCTGGCCGCCCGCCGACGTCGACGAGGAGCGGGAGATGGCGACGCGCCAGGTCGCGGGCGATGCGTGCAGCGAAACTGGCGGTGAATTCGCCCTTGACCCGGATGAGCCGCACTAGCTCCTGGGCGGCTTCGTTGGCCCAGTCGCCTTCGCCGTCAGGGCAGGCACGCAGGACGTAGTGGTCTACCTGCTGGTGGCGCAGTGCCTGGGTCAAGGTGTAGGTCAAAACAGATTTCCCTGCGTGGGGTGGTCCGCCGATTAGAACAGCCGGAAAGAGATTCATAGTATTCGTCCCCCTATAGCACGACACGGATTTTGGCACGGATACACGGAAAAGATGAATGTTCCCTCTTTCACCCAGAATCGAGTGGCGCCGCCGGGCACGCTGATTGCGACGCTGGGCGGCCAGCCGCAAGTGGTAACGTTTGCCCTGGACGCGCTCCTGGCGCGGGGTGAGCCGATCAACGAAGTGGTCGTGGTGCACCTGTCGCCAGCGCAGCCCCGGATGCGCCGGGCACTGGACCGGCTGGCGGCGGAGTTTCCGCGAAACATTTACCTTGGCCGCTCTTGCCGTTACCGCACCGTGCCCATCCGCGCCCAGGACCGCGTCGTCGAGGACATCCTGGATGAGCCGTCGGCGCGTGCGGTGTTGGCGACGATGCATGAACTGGTGGCATTGCTCAAGCAACAGGGCCGCACGTTGCACCTGTGCATCGCCGGCGGGCGGCGGATCATGGGTCTCATGGCCATCTCGGCGGCGATGCTGCACTTTGGCCACGAAGATCGCCTGTGGCACGTCTTCTCGCCGGACGAGTTCCAGGAGCGTGCTGACGAGGGAGCGATCATGCACGCCAGGCCGGAGGACGGGGTGCGGTTGATCCAGGTGCCGCTGGTACCATGGGGCGCATACTTCCCCGGGCTGCGCGCGCTGGCCAGCCTGACGCCGGCTGAGGCGCTGCAGGCACAGACGCGCCTGATGGACGCCGCAGAACGAGCACGCTGCCAGGCGGTCATCAGCCGGCTCACCGAGCGCCAGGTGGAAGTTCTACGCGCCTTCGCCGCAGGCGGCACGCCGCAGCCCGTCGCCGACCAACTCTGCATCTCCGTCAAGACGGTGGACTCCCACAAGAGCGTCATCCTGGCCGAATGCCGCACGGCCTGGGGCTTGCCAGAAGATGGGCCCCGGCTGGACTATCACTTCTTGCGGGAGCGGTTCGGGCCGTATTTTGCTGAGTTGGGATGAATGCAGCACAGACCGCCGACGACCGACCACCGACCGCCGACGGCTTGAAGTATTTGGGTGAGTTAGTATGAGTGTACCACGACAAATGTCGTCGTGCATCAGAGAAAGTTCGGAAGTTAAGCGGAAGAATTTCGGATGCGGGAGCAGGGGTTTATGAGTAAACTGAAATGGGTGAGTTTTGAAAATTTAAGGTGGGATCGTGAAAGAATTGCGGTGAGTTTGGGTATTATTAAAGTAGAGAAGATAGCCCGAATGGGGCTTGAAATGATGCAGGCCGTGCGGTATAATGGTCTTGTGCGACAGGTAGGACATCCCACCATCACCTCGCCTCATTCCTGCCTTCCCTGACGACAGTGTTCCTCTGCAAGGCTATAGCCGCCAGCCGGAGAGGAGTCAGCCAGATGAGATGATAAAGAAGCAGGCACTGGAAGGGTTCGGCGTGTTGGCCGGAGCCGATTGGGTTGCCTGCTTTTTGGTTGTCGGGGCCGTTGGTCAGAAACTGCTCAGCGTGGGCCTTGGCCTGCAATGAGCTCAGTGAGTGCTGTGGACCACCCGCGCGGCAGCCGCTATCGCCCTGGCCCGGGCGACGCAGGAGACGGCAGCCGATCGAGGATAGGAGCCCGGACAGACCGCAGTGCTCCCCAACGTGCCTTTCCAGATGCTGGCATTGGGCGGCGATGAACTCAGCCTCTTAGCCTGGGCGCCGTCGGTAACATGGGG
>JBBITV010000103.1:0-10637 GCA_037440585.1 Chloroflexota bacterium | reverse complement strand
GAAAAGGCAGCACCGTCAGGACGATATCGAAGACTTCCTGGCGGCGGGGAATAACCAGGTCGGCGCGGCGTTCCCAGTGCTCGGCGCGCTCGCGGCCATGGTAAGATTGCTGGTAAAGTGAGCTATCAGCCATCAACTATCAGCTATCAGCTATCAGCCAAACCGGTACTGCACGCCATACCCTGCCCGTGGATACGCCCACTCCAGCGCCCCATCCTGGCAGGCAATCAGGCAGGTGCCACATTCCAGACAGCCTTCGTAGTTGACGTGCATCTTCTTCTCTGCATCCAGGGAATACTGCTTAGCCGGGCACACGAAAATACACGGCCGCAGCGTACACTTCGCATCACATATCTCTTGATGGATGATGATGTGCGGCTGCTTATCAAGGCCGAATACATTCAGCCCGAGCCGGGCCTCAATGCTCATCTGGCCGGGCACCGGACTTCCATTCTCAGAAGCCATTACATTTCCCTTTTTCAACCGGGGAACTCTGGGGAACTCGGCGGAACCCGTGCGTTCCCCTGATCCTTCGCTTCGCTCAAGAGCTTGCCCTGAACAGAGTGAAGGGACAAGGTTCCTCTGAGTTCCTCTGAGTTCCCTGAGCTATACCTTCAATAGACTCAACCCATCCCTCAACGCTGTCAGATTCAAAAGATTCTTCCGCACCTCACCCAACGCCGTCGCCGACAACTTGTCCTTAGGTCCCTCGCCCATCCACATCATCTTCTCAAAGATGTCGCAGACGAGTTGTGGGTAGCGGGTGAACAGGCGCGGGTTTTCGAGGACATGTGGCATGTGGGCGAAGGTTTGCAGGTCGTGCCAGACGAAGCTGGACTTGAGCAGGGTCTCGTAGTGGACGAGCCCCACCCGCGAGAAGTCTTTGGCCTCGCGCGCTTTGCGGATGGCTTGCGCCGCCATCACGCCCGAAGCGATGGCCAGGTCCATCCCACGCACCGTCACACCCATGTTCAACCCCAGCCCGGCCGCGTCCCCCACCACCAGAATGCCGTTGCCGGTAAGCTGCGGCATCGCCTCAAACCCGCCTTCCGAGATCACGTGGGCCGAGTATTCGACGGTGTGACCGCCAGCGACCAGGGCGGCGACTTCGGGCCGCGCCTTGAACTCGTCGAATAGGGCGTGGGACTCGATGGGCGGCTGGTGGTCCATCAACGCCTGGATGCCAACCACCATCCCCAGAGAAACGGAATCCTTGTTGGTATACAGGAAGCCGCCGCCCACCATCCCGTGGGTGATGCTGCCGAAGTAGAGTTGCGCGGCGCCCTGCCCTTCGCCCACCCCGAAGCGGTCTTCGATAGTCCGCGCTGGCAGCTCGATGACCTCCTTGATGCCGACGGCATAGTGCTTTGGCGCCAACCGCTTGCGCAGACCCGCCTGCTCGGCGATAAACGACAGCACCCCGTCTGCGGCGACAACGACGTCGGCGTGCAGCTCCTCGTCGGCCTGGATGCCGATGACGCGACCGTTCTGGATCACCAGCTCGCGCACGATATTGCGTGGGATGACGATGGCACCGTGCTCCATCACTTCGTCAGCCAACCAACGGTCGAAGGGCGAGCGCAGGATGGTGACACTGTGATAAGGCGTCCGGCGCAGCCGCTCCGAGGTCAGCTCGACGGTCACTGAGGACTCGTCACCCATGACCGCCAGGCGCTCTTTGACGACTGGCCGCTCAAACGGCGCATTGTCAAAGAGATCCCCCGCAAAGGGACGGATCGGGTTGAGGTACAACCGCCCGCCGGTCACGTTCTTCGCGCCCGGATAGTCCCCCCGCTCGACGACGAGCACTTCCGCGCCCGCGCGGGCCAGCTCCCGGGCACACATCAGCCCCGCCAGCCCTGCGCCGACGACGATGACGTCTACTTTTTCGGCCATAGTCCTTTCAGGGTACACAGGTACACAGGTAGACAGGTACACAAGGAAACGGGCAAAGTAACCCAGATCCCTGTGTACCTGTGTACTTGGGTACCTGTGTACGTTTTACCGGTACGGAATCGCAATATCCCCCACGTACTCCCGCGCGATGATCAGCCGCATGATGTTCGCCCCGCCTTCGGCTCCGACGACGTAGGACATCAGGCCGCGGAAGGCCATCTCCAGGTCGCAGTCCTTGGTGTAGGAGTATGCGCCGTGGTGTATCATCGCGTTGCGGACAATTTCCAGCGCCAGCAGGGGTGCTGTCAGCTTGCAGATGGCCACGATTTCGTTGATTTCCTTCTGGGTGTAACTGCGGTCCTTATAAAACTGATCGACCATCCACGAGGCCTTCTGTAAAGTCAACTTGAGCATCTCCAGCCTGGCCCGGCCATCGGCGATGTCAAAGGAGATCCCCTCGTTCTTGATCAAGGGGATGCCGAACAGGACGCGCTTCTGGGTGTAGTCTTTGCTCATCTCCAGCGCCCGGTCTGCGGCGCCGACGCATGCGGCACAGACCAGAATGCGGGCAGCGTTGAAGCCTTCCATGAGCGCATAGAAGCCCCGATTCTCCTGGCCGATGACATGCTCAACCGGCACCTCCACATCTTTGAAGCGCAGACCGCCCGTGGAAAGGCCGCCGCGGCCCATGTCACGGAAGGTGGTGTAGCTCACGCCGGGGGTGTTCGTCGGGATATAGGCGAACGTCATGCCGCGTGTGCCCTTCTCAGGATCGGTGCGGAACAGCACCAGGTGCCCGCCGCCACGCTGCGACGCCTCGACGACGCCACTAATGTAGACCTTTTCGCCATTAACAATGTACTTGTCGCCTTCGCGCCGGGCGCTGGTCTTGATATTCGCCAGGTCCGAGCCGCCACTGGGCTCAGTCGTGCAGATGCCCAGAAAATACTCGCCGGATGCCACTTTGGGCAACAGGCTGCGCTTGAGCTCTTCAGTGCCATGCCGGACTACCAGGTAGCTCCAGCCCAGGCACAGTAGCGTATAGACCGGGAGCGACATCGACAGCTCCGCCCGACCCAACTCCTCGACGGCGATGCGGGCATACTGCAAGCCCTCATCCGGCTGGGCCGACCCGCCGAGTTCCTCGGGGATGGTCACCCCGAAAATGCCAAGCTCGGCCATCTCGGCGATGATCTCATCCGGGATGCCGGCTTCTTTCTCGTCGATCTCGCGAGCACGCGGCATCACTTTCCTCTCCGCGAACTCGCGCACCGCTTTTCTGAACAGTTCCTGTTCCGTCGAGGAACGGAAGTCCATGGGACCAACCTCCTTTACGTATGTTGGGTTTGTATCTGTATACCGTCCTAAGTTCCCCTGAGTTCCCTATACAACAGCCCCCCCGCCACCACCAGCCCCAGGCTCAACCCGGCCACGACTTCCGCCGGGAATGGTTTGGCGTCGTCGGGCGTCACGACAAAGCCATCGACGACAGTAGCCCAACCAGTCGCCTCCGGGTTCCGGCTATCGGCGACGGAAAGGCGCAGGGTATGGCGCCCGCTGCCAGCATTTCGGATGAGCGGCAGGCGCGCCTGGTCCCGGGGCAGAGACCGGTACAGGTCGAGATATGGCCGGCCCGCGCGGTCGCGCGGGAAGTTCTCGACCGGGCGGCCATCCAAAGTGACCCATA
Organism: Chloroflexota bacterium; assembly: GCA_037440585.1. Taxonomy (GTDB): domain Bacteria; phylum Chloroflexota; class Anaerolineae; order Epilineales; family JBBITV01; genus JBBITV01. Next base: position 7,054 of record JBBITV010000103.1, on the reverse strand, counting down.
GGCGACCGGCATCCGGCGCCTGGCGCGCCACCAGATCGACATCATTGCCTTCAAAAGTAAAGGTCAGGCTGGCCCCTGGTGCGGCGCTTTCCAGGTGAGCGCCTCCGCTAGAAGCTGGCGTGACGATGGGATGCCAGCCCGCGTCGGCGCGGACTGCCGGATTGGACTCCTGGTAATGGCCCGGCCCGGCCACGTCCAGGCCAGCCGCCGCCGCTTTGACCGCCTGGTATACCCGGCGCGGCGTAAAATCCGGGTCTACAAGCCGGAAATAGTAGTCGGCGCGCGCTGGCGAAATATCACCCACCTGGCGAAAGTACCACAGCCCGAAGACGCCAGCCCACGGCCACTCTCGCCTGGCGCGCTGGATCCCTTCTACGGTATAGCGAGCCTGGTCGACCTCGCTCACTCTCTTCCAGGTCAGGAGATCCTGCGGAAAGTCGGCGGGGGCCGCATTCCAGCCATATTCGCTGAACCATATCGGCTTGTTACGGTCGCCATACTTTTCCATGATCTCTCGCAGGAGAAGCACGCGCTGGAAGTTAAGCGCCGCCGGATCGGGAGGTGCATCCGGAGGTTGATCCATGCCAAAGGCATTGGCTGAGAGGATGTCGAAGTAATCCCGGGCGCCAGCCTGATACATCTCCTCCAGGAAGACCAGGTCACTTAAGTTGCGGCGGATGGGGAAATTCTCGGTATTGATCGCGAGGGGAGCAGAAAGCACAACAATATTGGGGTCGACATCCTTTGCACGCTGATAAGCGATCTTTAGGAGCTCGACGTAAGCTACCGGATCGACTTCCTGGTTACCCCACTCCGGCCATACGTTCGGTTCATTCCAGATCTGGATATAACGGATGCGCCCCTTGTAGTGGCGGACGAATTCATAGACGAACCCGCCAAAGTCGAAAAAGTTATCAGGGGGACGTTCCTTGAACGTGTTGTCCCGCCGCGTCCAATCCGGCGGCCGGTCCAGGCGTGCGATGACCTGGATGCCATACTTCTCGTACAGCGCGACGATTTCGTCAAACTTGCGCCAGGTACTCTGGCCCCGCTCGTCGAAGAACTGGCCCTTACGTTTGGGCTCGATAGATTCCCACGGGAAATGCTGTCGGGCCCACCCAATGCCAGCCTCCCAGGCCATCTCGACCGTCTTCTCACGCTTCCACAATTCGACCTCACGGTCCAGGAAAAAGTTAGCGCCGTAGGGATTGACGTCCGTGTTGGGGATAAGCCTGAGTGGAGCGGCCTCGGCGACGGGGGTCCGGGCTGTGACTGAATACGACACGAGGATCCCCGCCAATCCTATCATAAGCAACAGGCACAAACCAGCCAGGAGGATAGTCCGAGCCCGCAACCGTCGGTTTTCAGGTTTCGAGTTTCGAGTTTCGAGTTTCAAGTTTCAAGTTTCGGGTTTCGGGTTTCGAGTTTCGAGTTTTGATCCCTGGCTTTGCTCAGGGACAAGGTTTCGAGAAACAACACAAAACCCACAACTCGAAACTCGAAACTCGAAACCTGTTAAGGCAGGAAGATCTGGTAGCGTAGGGTATACTCCGTGGTGGCGGCTAAAGGCCACTCCAGCCAGCCCCCAAGAACCAAGATCTTGCTGGCATCCAGTTCGACCACGCCCGCATGTCGCGGAAAACTGGCACCGTCTAAACTGACCTGGGTCCAGGTATCGGTGGTAACATCATATTGAGCAACGCTCTGGTGTTGCCCCTGGCTCTCGCCACCCACCGCATACAGGGTATTGCCAATGGTCACCAGGCCAAGACCGGCCCGGCCTTGTGGGAGAGGCGCTCCTTTCTCCCAGGCCGCGCTGCCCTCTTTGCCCGGCGCGAACACCTCGTTTGTGACCAGATCGGTCCCATTGGTGCCACCGACGACAAAGATTCTGCCCCCGCTCACGGCTGCGGCTGCGCTGGCCCGGGCGGTCGGCATAGGCGCGAGTTTGGCCCAACGGTTTTCCCGAGGGTCGAAGGCGAAGACATCGGCCTTGTACTCCGTCCCATCCCGGCCGCCCAAGACGTATATCTGGCCTTCCAGTGCAGCGATAGCATACTCACAGACAGGCGCCGGGAGGTCAGGACCCACGCTCCAATGGTCGCCGGCCGGATCATAGATTTCTAGGATGCTCAGAGCGCGGTTGGCTGCGGTACAACCACCCGGCACGTAGATCTTCCCACGCGCCACCGCCGCTCCCGCACCGCGCACCGGCGTCGGTTTTGACGCCTGCGGAAACCAGCGGTCAGCGCGGGGGTCGTAACGATCTACGGCTCCGGTCAATCCATTCGCCGTCTCGCCCCCGATAGTATACACCTGAAAATCATGGACGACCGACGCCAGGCCGGCCCGTGCGTCGGGCATAGGGGTTAGCGTGCGGACACGTACAGCGGGGGGGCCGGTGGCCGGGGAGCGAGTTGACGGCACACCCGAGGCCGCACCCGGCGCGGCGGCAAAATACCAGGTCACCACGGCGAGAATGGTGACGAGGGCCACACCTGCGAGGATGAGCGCCCGCCAGTTCACCCGCCGGAGTCGGAACAGGCCCTCTTGCCCTGCTGCAAGGGACAGGCTGTTCCCTGGCGCCCGGTCGCCAGTCGCCTCACCACCTACTTGTACCCAGCCCGATTGGATAGCATACAATGTGGCCTCGGTGCGTGACGAAACACCGAGCTTCTCAAAAATATTGCGGATGTGGACTTTGACGGTGTTGACACTGATGTCTAGATCGTATGCGATTTGCTGATTGGAGGCGCCCGTCGCCAGTTGGCGCAGCACCTCCATCTCGCGATCGCTGAGTGACCGGGGACTTTCGTCCAGCATGCCAACTCCTGAAGATAGGAAAGCATTCAGCTATTGCTCGTATTATACACCCAAAAGAGATTCCAGTCGAAGTCAGGTGACGTGCCAGGGGTGGAGAAGAAACCCGTTTCCTTTGCGAAAATGGGTTTCTATATCCTTCCATACAAACCCGGGGGGACCGGCACTTTGCGGTACACCCCGGGGCCCCTGGGACCCCCACATTGACGTAGACGGCGCGAAGTGCTATACTCCCGGCTGCTGGTGCATACTCGCTTCATGAACAACAACCGAGATCAAGCATATCCTGGGTGTTGGGCAGGGCTTTCCCAAACTCGGCACACCTGCGGAGCACGACACGATTCTGCCACGGATTACACGGAAGGCTAGCCAGGCATGTCCGTGTCGTGCTGGTTCTCGGTGCCCTTCGCCCGACTTTGGGAAAGCCCTGGGTGTGGGGGTATGCCGGACTAGAGCAAATTGCGCGCAACGAGACGGACGAACATAGGAGGTGAACTTATGCACGCGATTCGTGTACACCGCTTTGGCGGCCCGGAAGTCCTCAGTTACGAGGAGGTCCCATTGCTCGAGCCCGGCCCCGGCGAAACGCGGGTGAAAATCGAAGCGGTGGGGGTTAACTTTATCGACGTCTACCAGCGCCTGGGCCTGTATCCACGTGCGTTACCTCTCATCCCTGGTGAGGAAGGCGCTGGCGTGGTGGATGCGGTCGGCCCAGGCGTCTCAGAAGTGCAGCCAGGAGACCGCGTCGCCTACGCCATGCAATCGGGCTCCTACGCCGACTATGCTATTGTTCCAGCCTGGAAACTGGTGCCGCTACCGGACGCCGTGGACACCCGGCAGGCGGCCGCCGTGATGCTCCAGGGCATGACCGCCCACTACCTCACCCACAGCACCTACCCGCTTCAGCCGGGCGATACGGCGCTGATTCACGCGGCGGCAGGCGGTACCGGCCTGCTGCTGGTCCAGATGGCTAAGCACCGGGGAGCGCGCGTCATCGGCACCGTCTCGACCGAGGAGAAAGCGCGCCTGGCCCGGGAGGCCGGGGCGGACGAGGTGATCCTCTACACCCAGGCCGACTTTGCACAGGAAACCCGGCGCCTGACCCATGGCCAGGGCGTGAACGTCGTCTACGATTCGGTCGGCAAGACGACCTTTGACCAGAGCCTGAATTGTCTGAAGCGGCGTGGCACTATGGTCCTCTATGGCCAATCCAGCGGGCCGGTGCCGCCGTTCGATCCTCAGGTCCTCAATGCCAAGGGCTCCCTCTTCCTGACCCGCCCGAAGCTTGCCGATCACGTCGCAGACCGTGTAGAGCTGATGCAGCGGGCGGGCGATCTGTTCAAGTGGATTGCCGCTGGAGAGCTCAAGGTTCGGATAGATCAGACCTTCCCCCTCACCGAGGCAGCCAGGGCGCACCGCTACCTGGAAGGGCGGCAGACGATGGGAAAGGTGTTGTTGATCCCATACTGAATACAGCCTTTTTTACAAAGATGAGTATAATTACTGATAGGACTTACCAGTGATCATACCCCAGTGAAAACGACTCAGTAGGGAGTTCAAACATGGTGCATATTCGGCAGGGTGGCCGAGAGACGGTTTTGCACCCGAAAGCTTTTGAAGCGGAGCGGAGCCAGAAACTTTCAGAAAGTCTGAAATACGATCAGTATCAGCGCTATCACATTGAGACGAAGCTGGCCCCGGATATTGTCCCCTACCCGAGCCGTTTCCGTGTCAAGGTCAAGAAACACCGTTTGGCCCTCCTGCTACTTAAAGAGCTTCTCCACTACCGGGGGAACAAGGAAGTTATCTTAAGTCGCCCCTGCGTCTATGGTGTCTTCTCTGGGCCGGTCGGCGGGTTCGCACCTCGCGAGCACTTATGTGTGGGCTGCCTGCGCTGCACTGCAGAATATCCTGAGGTCGTCCAGATCTATCACAATCCCGCACGCCAGCACCTGGGCGACTCGTACTTCACGCTGGATTATGTCGATGCTATTTCCCACGAAGCGCAAACAGGGAGGATCCCTGTAAAAGGCGCTGGCTACCGGGGCAAGTTCGGGGGCGAAGGCTGGGACGGCATGTGGACCGACATGTCGGAAATCGTGCGCCCGACCAGGGATGGCATCCACGGCCGCGAGTTCATCTCGACCGTGGTGGACATCGGAGAGAAACCCGCTTTCCTCCAGTTCGACAAGTGGGGCTCGCCCATCGGCCCGACCCCGCGCGTGCTCTCCATCCCGCTGCCGATTGTGTTCGATATTCCGCCTGCCTCAGCTATGTCTGAGACGCTGCTCACAATTCTCACCGAGGCCGCGCGGGAAACCGAAACGCTGGCGATCGTGCCATTGGCTGCCATTGGGAAATTCCAGCTTGGTGGCCGACACCTTGTTCCCCTCGTCACACCCGAAGATTGGGACGCGCTATTGAAGCTTCCCTTCGAGCCGTGGATGATCGAACTGGTTGACCAGGATGAAAGGCAGGTTCGTAGTAATGACTTTGGTCGTTCGGGAAAAAACGCGACTGAAGCCCGTGCTGAGTGCAGTCGAAGCATCGCTACTACGAGCCAGGTCCGCCTCTACGACGAAATCCGGTCGCGCTTTCCGGCGAGCCTCCTTTGCCTGCGCCTGAGCTTTGCACCTCAATGGCAGGAACAGCTTCTCTTGTACGCTCGCTCCGGCATTCGCGTGTTCCACCTGGTGGCCAACTACCATGGACGAGGATGCGATGGAAGATTCGTGCTCGAGCTCGTCCGTGAGGCTCACCAAACCTTCGTTGACGCGGGATGCCGTGACGAAGTGACTCTTTTAGGAAGCGGTGGCATCATTGCAGCCGAACACGTGCCGAAGGCCATCATTTGCGGGCTGGATGCTGTCGCCTTGGACACGCCTCTGCTCGTGGCGCTGCAAGTGAAGATGGTGGGTGAGTGTGTGGATCGGGAGATGAGCCGCTTCCTATTGCCTGACAAGATAACCGTCGAATGGGGCATCCAGCGGCTCAAGAATCTTTTGGCTTCCTGGCGAGATCAGATGCTCGAAGTGTTGGGGGCTATGGGTCTGCGTGAAGTGCGGCGACTCAGAGGCGAGGTAGGCCGGGCGATGTTCCAGAAGGATTTGGAACGGGAGGCGTTTGGGGGAATCGAGGGTTATGTTGGGAACTGAAGGGTACCCAGGTACCCAGGTACACAGCTACACAGGGCAATGGGACCGTCGGGTATGCTGACAACCAGGAAAACGGCAGAGCAACTCATCATCGAAAAGCATATCGAGGCCTTGCATCGAGGCTTTCACGCCTGGCCGGCGCTGAAATACGGCATAATGCCCGCGCTGGGAGATTATCGATGGACGGCCGATCTCATCCTCTCGACCTGGATACAGGCCGAGACTGGAAAGCCTCCCACGAACGGCCTGGAATATCGCGTGGGGGACTCAGGCGGAGGGTTCGACGCCCTCGATCTCAAGTTTCTCCCCGAAGATCAGTCGCTCCCCGAACATGTCTCTATTGACACATCTATCCCGCTCAACGGCAGGCCCCACGACCGCCAGATTGAAATTCCGATCCCGTTCTACGGGGCCGGGATGTCCTATGGCTCAATCAGCGAGCAAGTGATGCTCGCGCGAGCCAAAGCAGCCCAAAAATGGCAGACCTTCACCTCGACGGGCGAAGGCGGCTATCCCGAATCCCTCGTGGCCTATAAAGATCACGTGATCACGCAGATTGCCACCGGCATGTTTGGCGTGCGCGAAGAGACGATTCAGTATGCGCCTATCGTCGAATTCAAATATGCCCAGGGAGCCAAGCCGGGCCTCGGTGGGCACCTGCTCGGCGACAAGACGACAGCTTCCGTGGCCAAAATGCGCGAATCGGTGCCCTGGGTGAGTCTTTTCTCGCCGTTTCCTTTTCACTCAGTCTATTCTGTCGAGGACCATAAGAAACATGTTGACTGGGTCAAGACCATCAATCCGGAAGCCCTCGTGTGTGTGAAAGTCTCGACCCCCACCGATATTGACATGGTGGCTGTGGGCAGCTATTATGCCGGTGCCCACATGCTCCAGATAGATGGCTCTTACGGAGGCACGGGGGCGGCGCCAGAAATCGCCAAGAAAAACATTGCCATGCCCGTGGAGTTCGCCATCCCCAAAGTCCATCGCTATCTACTACAAGAAGGGATTCGAGATGAAATCGTCGTCATGGCGAGCGGCGGCGTCGGGTTCATCCACGACATGATCGAGGCGGCGGG